>JAGBZV010000225.1 GCA_017628075.1 Clostridia bacterium | reverse complement strand
GCTGTATACTTATTTTGTCCCGATGTCGATTCACGCGATGTTGTGGCATACAGTCCTTGTAGTCATGGGCGTTTATCTTATCGTTTCGCGGGGATATGGAAAGAAGATCAAAGAAATGCTTGCCCCTGCAGTCATGTTTGCGTGCTTCGTGGTGCTTGCCATCATTGGAAACGTATTGGTATACAAGTTATATCTTTGTACACAGCCGGATGATAAGCTCAGTATGTTCTATATATCACCGTACTATCCAACGGAGCTGCCCCTGTTAGGTTCCATACAGAATATTTCATATCCCCTGTTTTTGCTTTGCTATCTCCTCTTTTTCAATGGATTTGCAATCCTTGTCTGGGGAGTGACACGCTTAATACGGGGAGTTCGTCAAGGTCTTTTCAAAAAGTCGTGATTGAGATATGTCAAAAAAGAAGTTTATCCTGCTGCATTATAACGAATGAGCGTGTAGACATGCTTAAAAATATTGAAGGGAAGACAACTATGAAAATCTACAGACAAAAATTTTTATCGATCTTTATGACAATTTTGCTTGTTTTTGGACTTCTTTCCTGCGGTGTGCAGGAGGGCAGTGAAATAACCGAATCTTCTGCCGGCGATACGACGGACGTAATTCAAGTGACGCCTACGCCCGACCATGAGATCAAAAACATCGTGTTGATCATCGGTGATGGTATGGGAATCGAGCATATTTCCGCAGGTCAGTTCTATGCCGGAGCGCCATTTGCTTTTGCGAGTTGGCAGTATACGAGCGTCAATACCGACTCCGTCAAAGTGAATACAAATCGTCTTACGATTACTGATTCGGCTGCATCCGGAACTGCACTTGCAACCGGACATCTGACGGTGAACAGCTATCTTGGCAAGGATGCGACCGGTGCGGATGTTCCGACGATCCTTGACTATGCAGCATCGCTGAATAAGTCGACGGGTGTGGTTACGACCGATACGCTTTATGGTGCAACCCCCGCTGCATTCTCCGCACAATCCATTGACCGAAACGCAGTTGAAACGATTCTGACGACACAGATTGCCTCCAACGTTAACCTTCTGTGTGGTGCCGTCGATACACAGTGCACGGCCAGACAGGTGGAAATTTTGGATGCGGGATACGTCTTCTGCGACGATTTCGCTCAAGTGGATTCTACGCTTTCCTCCGATAAGGCGTATTGGCAGTTTGATCTTGCCGGCAATGGCGCATCCATCGCGCTGCCGGATGCCTCTGTAAAGGCACTTGATTTCCTTGATAAGGATACCGACGGCTTCGTGCTCATGATCGAGCAGGCGTACATTGATAAGTATTCACACGACAACAATTTTGATGAGATGGTAAAGAGCATGAGCAGTCTGAACGATACGGTTGATGCGGTTATGGAATGGCTCGGTGATCGTACGGATACCGTCGTCCTCGTAACGGCAGATCACGAAACAGGCGCTCTTGCGATAAGTACATCACCTGTTCTTGCAAACGAATGCACGTCCTTTGGCACACCGATCTATTACAAGTGGTCGCGTGCGGATCACTCCAATGCAAAGGTTGGCCTGTTCGTACACGGCGTAAAGGCGGATTTCACGAAGTTTGACTTCTATGCATCACAGCATCAGATCAAAAATTCCGACGTTTACTATCTTATGTACGATATTCTCTCCAATCCTATCAATTATGGGGAATAACCGTTTGCGCCCGCTGCAAAACGATTCATACTATAAGTAAGAGGCTTTCGCATATCAGTCAAACTGGCAGCGAAAGCCTCTTGCTTTAATGGACACGGCAGGGAATCGGAACAGATCCCGTGCGTCCTATATGAATTCCTTTTGAAACCTGTACGGCGTGATTCCGAACTTCCGTCGGAAGCGCATGATAAAATACGAGCAATCGGAAAATCCGCTGCTGATACAGGCATTTTGTACGGAATGGCCTGTGAGGAGAAGCTTCTTTGCTTCAGACAGGCGCTTGGATTCGATATAATCAGACGGCGTGGTTTGCAAATATCGGTGGAAGCGTCTGCACAGGGTGCTTTTCGAAATGTAAAAATCCTTACAGATTTGCGTTGTTGTACAGGTCGGATCCTTGAAGCGGCTTGAGATGTAATTCATGATCTCGGACAGCGGTTCCGGCAGTATTTGTGGTCCGGTCTGGCTCTGTACGGCGCCGCTGCTGATGATATCCAAGATACCGAAAAAGCTTTGTGCTGCACGGAACTGCAGGGAAGGATCGTCGTGGCAGTTGTTAAAAGTAAAGCAATGCTGAATCAGTGCGTCGCGCTGCTGGTCTGGCAGTACGATCTTATGCGAATTTTTCATCTGTTCCTTCAGCGGTGCGTATGGAATATCCTTCATCCATACGCAGAAGTGCTCGTGTACGCAGTCGCTGTGGTAAATGCAGCGGTGGAGCTTATTTGGGGCGCTCAGAATGATATCACCTCTTGCAATGGCGTAGAGGTTGTCCTCGACGAGAAAGGATACGTCCCCGGCAAGATTGACGTAAATTTCATAAAAGTCGTGGATATGTTCTCCGTCGTTACGGGCATCGTCGATGGTCGTGAAGCGGCTTTCATAGAAGATTTCCGTCAAAACAACGTCTGTATTATCAATGATCGGCCTCAGCCTCGGGACAAATATCATAAAACGGCCCTCCGTGCTACGTTTGTTATAGTTTTTGCGCTGATAGTTATAGTTTTACGGTTTTTGCCATGATATAATTAGAACACAAAATATTATATCATACTATCATAATATTGTAAATACTAAATTTTTACAGATATGGAGGCTTTTCATGCTGGCATTGGTGAAAACGAAAAAAGGAGAGGGAAATTTTTCTCTTGAGGAGCGTCCCATCCCGAAATACGGTGCCGACGAGGTTCTTGTCAGAGTTAAATACGGCGGCATTTGCGGTACGGATATCCACATTCTGCACGACCAATTTACGTATTATCCGCCCGTGATCGTCGGTCACGAATTTTCCGGTGTGGTTGAGGAGGTCGGTGCAAACGTTACCCTGTTTAAGAAGGGCGACGGCGTTGTTGGTGAGCCGCACAATCTGGCATGTGGTAAGTGTTATCTGTGCCGCAACGGTCATATTCAGAACTGCATGGACAAGCGCTCCATCGGATGGGGCATCGACGGATGCTTTACGGATTACGTTGTTATGCCGGAGAAGCTTCTGCATAAGATCCCACAGGGGCTTTCCCTGTGCGAAGCCGCTATGGCTGAGCCGGCGGCAATCGTGGCGCATCAGCTTCTTGAGCGTGCGCATATCACACCGGGCGATAACGTCGTGATTATGGGCGTTGGTCCCATTGCGCTTCTTGCGGCGCAGATGGCACGCATTTCAGGTGCCGGCAGGATCATTCTCTGCGGCTGTACGGGTGATATAGAGTACAGACTGAAGATCGCGGATTCTCTTGCCTGCTATGACAGATTTATCGACGTTTTGCGTGAGGATGCCGTTTCCATTATCATGGAAGAAACCGGAATCGGCGCGGATCTCGTGGTTGAGGCCTCCGGAGCGGGAAGTGCAATCCGGACGGGCATCCGCGTCCTGCGTAAGTGGGGACGTATGTGTGCAATCGGTATGACGGCTGCTCCTACGGTGGAGATTCCGTGGAACGAGGCTATGATGAAGGTGTTGGACGTGCAGTTCAATATGAGCTCAAGCTATAACGGTTGGAATATTGCGCTTTCTCTGATGGCGAGCGGAAAGCTGCAGACGGCTCCGATGATCGGTACAAGACCGCTTTGTGCGTGGGAGCAGGCCTTTGCAGACCTTGAGGCGGGAAAAGCAATGAAGCTTCTGTTTGAAATTTAAGGACGAGGAGAGTACTTATGAATATTATGTTTGAAAACAAAACTGTTGTGATTACCGGTGCATGCGGCGGCCTTGGCTCCGCAATGGCAAAGCGCTTTGCCGCAGACGGCGCCCGTGTGGCGGTATGCGACCTTCGCGGGACCGATGCGATCGTTGATGCCATTACAGCAGAGGGATACGCCGCACGCGGCTTCGAATTCGATATTACGGACCGCGATGCAGTACGTACGGCAATGGCTGAAATTGCAGAGATCTATGGCGGGATCGACGTGCTGGTAAACAATGCCGGAATCAACGTGGATTCCGAAGGCAGAAAGCACGTAGACGATTTCAGCGACAAGTGGTGGGATCTTATTCTCAAGGTGGATCTGGACGGCACCTATAACTGCACGAAGCTGGCAATTCCGTATATGCACGACGGCGCAAGCATCGTCAATATCAGCTCGATCGTGGGCATGGTTCCGCTTCGCAACCAATGTGCCTTTACCGCGGCGAAGGCGGCTGTCATCAACTTTACGAAAGCCATCGCAATGGAGCTTGCCCCGCGCGGTATTCGTGCAAACGTTATCTGTCCCGGAACGATTGGCATTGCGATTACCAATCAGCTCTGGAAGGATGACGGTGCTATGACGGGACTGCTTTCCCATATTCCGATGGGACGGCAGGGAAATCCCAATGAGATTGCAAACGCGACGGCGTTTCTTGCCTCCGATGCGGCGTCCTACATCACCGGTGCGGTTCTTCCCGTTGACGGCGGCTGGACCTGCGGCGGCTATGCGAGAAACTTCTGAGCTCGGTTTTGCATATACTCTGATTCCTGTGATACGCAGCCAGATGGATTCAGGATGCGCGTCACAGCGAAAGCGGGGAATTAAATACAGCAATTTGATAAGAAAGGCGACTTTCGCATTGCGAAAGGAATCGTACGGAAACAACTATGGAAAATTTTGCACAAAAGGTACTGACCACAACGATTGGTGAAGGGCAGGTTGGCGTATTTTTCCTCGGACAGGCAGGCTTTGTACTGAAGACGGCCGGAGGAAAACTGATTGCGATCGATCCGTATCTGTCTGATTGCTGTGAGCGCTATTTCGGCTTTAAGCGCCTGATGCCTCACATTCTCAGCGCAGATACGCTCACGTTTGATTACGTGGTGGCATCTCATGCACACTACGACCATTTCGATCCGGACAGCGTTCCCGTTCTGCTTGGAAACGGCAAGACGGAGTTCGTCGGTGCGTATGACACACAGGAGGAGTGCAGACGGCTCGGAATTCAGAAGCGGCTTACGTTTCTTGCGGTTGGTGATGAAAAGGAAATGGGCGATGCTGTGCTGAAGGCAATACGCTGTGACCACGGCCCGGATACGCCGCACGCCATCGGACTTCTCTTTGAGATCAGCGGAAAGAAAATCTACATGATGGGTGACACGGCGTACCGTCCCGATTGGCTTTCCGACAAAGAGATACAAGGTGTGGATCTGCTGATCCTTCCCATCAACGGAGCGTACGGCAATCTGGATGCGCATCAGGCAGCGCAGGTGGTATCCGCGTTGAAGCCGCGTCTTGCGGTTCCTTGTCATTATTGGAATTTTGCAGAGCATTTCGGAAGCCCAAGCGATTTTATGGCGGATATGAAGGCACTTTGTCCGGAGATTCCGTACGTGCTGATGCGTCAAGGGGAAGGGATGATTCTGTGATGATCAAATCCGGAAAATACAAGGACAGACCTGCATTAATCGTCGAGAGTGATACGCTCAGAGCCGTGCTTCTGCCGGAGGACGGTGCAAAGCTTGCATCACTCGTCCGTCTTTGTGACGGAAAAGAGCTGCTTGCCGTGAAGCCGGATGCGTACTATCGGCGGCTTACGTATGATGGCAGCTACGTTGACTCGGAATGCAGTGCATTTGACGATATGTTTCCGACGATCGATCCGTATGTGCCGGAGGCCGGCCCCTATGCCGGAATACCGTATCCGGATCACGGCGAGGTTTGCAGAAGGCCCTTTGAAGCAGCCGTTTATTGGGACCGCGTCGTGCTTACCGTCCGATCTCAGCTATTTCCGATCACCTATCAGAAAACGGTTGCACCTGCCTCTGATGGAGGAATCGATATATCCTACCGTATTGAAAACTGCGCAGACCATCCCTTTCCCTTTGTTTGGGCGGGACATATTATGCTTCGCGGAGAGGACGGAATGTGCTTGCTTACACCGTTTGAGAACGGTGCTGCCACGGAAATGATGTTCTGCACGGATGGATACGAGCCGCAGACGCTTCCGCGTGACAGACTGACCGGCTTTGCTCCGGATACCGGTGCGGCGTATAAGTTCTATTATCTTGATAAGCTGCCGGCCGGCTATTTCGGTGTGCGCTACAGCGACGGCTGTCATCTCATGTTTACGTTTGACGCAGAGAAGCTTCCGTATCTTGGCGTATGGCTGAATAACGGTGCGTTCCAGGGAACGTACACCATTGCACCCGAGCCGTGCACAGCTCCGTTTGATGCGCCGCATAAGGCAGCAGGCAGGGGATATTCCTCTGTGATTGAGCCGATGGACGTATTTGAATGCAGCTTGCATATCCATATTACAGACTGAACAATAAAGGAGTTAAAGACGTACTTATGAGTAATCAAACAATGAAGGCGGTTACCGTATACGGTCCGCGCGATGCACGCGTTGAGAACGTGCCGATCCCAAAGGCGGATGGAGATATGCTTGTAATTAAGGTGTGCCGCACCGGCGTGTGTGCAACCGATATGTCCATCTTTACCGGAGACAGCAGCTTTATCCGTTCCGGCGAGATCAAATATCCCGTGCGCTTCGGCCACGAATGGGCGGGTATCGTTGTAGCTGTTGGTCCCAATGTCAAGCGATTTGCGCCCGGTGACCGAGTCTATGCGGATAATTTTGTTTCCTGCGGGACCTGTGAGGCCTGCAAATCCGGTGATTTGATGAGCTGTGCCTCGATTATGTCCGTGGGTACGGTCAACTGCTGGGACGGCTGCTACGCCGAATATATGCAAATGCCAGAGCGGCACGTCTATTTGCTTCCAGACGCACTGTCCATGGATGAGGGGGCTTTGATTGAGCCTGCAAGCATTGCCTTTGACGCATTTCGAAACGCAGTGCTTACCAAGGATGATACGGCCGTCGTTTTCGGCACCGGTGCTATCGGTATGGCTGCCGTCTGGCTGGCAAAATATTACGGTGCCGGCCGCGTAATTCTTGTCGGCAGATCGCAAAGCAAGCTCGACGTGGCGCTTCAGATTGGTGCTGATTGCGTCATCAACAACACGCAGGAGGATGCGGTTGCAAGGATCAAGGAACTTTCGCTTGGCGGAAGGGGT
>JAGBZV010000224.1 GCA_017628075.1 Clostridia bacterium | reverse complement strand
TCAAGACGAACCTTGCTGTTTTCCTCTGTGATTTCAAGTCCGGTCAGACCAAGCTCCTTCATCAGCTCTGCATATTTGCGAATATCTGTTTCTTTCATCGGATCACACCTTTCTGAAAGCAAGACACGCGTTATGACCGCCAAATCCAAGAGAGTTGGAAAGTGCCAATGTAATATCTGCTTTCACTGCAACATTCGGAACGCAATTCAGATCACAATGTTCATCTTGCTCGTTCAAATTGATTGTGGGAGGGATCACACCCTCGTTCAGCGCGAAAAGGCAGGCCAATGCTTCAATGGCACCTGCGGCGCCGAGCATATGTCCGGTCATGGACTTTGTGGAGCTTACGTATGCCTTTTTCGCAGTATCTTCTCCAAGCGCTTTCTTAATGGCAGCCGTTTCGATCACGTCGTTCATCGGCGTTCCCGTGCCGTGTGCATTGATATAAACGGTATCGTTGTCCGTATAGCCGGCTTCTTTCATAGCGTCCATCATCGCCTGTGCGCCGCCGCGTGCATCGGGGTGAGGTGCGGTAATGTGATGGGCGTCGCAGGTAGAACCGTAACCGCACACCTCGCCGTAAATTTTTGCTCCGCGAGCCTTTGCGTGCTCGTATTCTTCAAGAACCAACGCAACAGCACCTTCACCGATTACAAATCCGCCTCTGCGCCGATCAAAGGGCAAGGATGCTTCATCGGGACTTTCGGATATGGAGAGCGCCTGCATATTGACAAATCCTGCAATCGCAGAAGGGACAATGGCTGCTTCAGCACCGCCGGTGATTACAGCATCCGCATACCCGTGACGAACAAGGCGCATGGCTTCACCGATTGCGTTGGAGCCGGAAGCACAGGCTGTAACTGCAGGCATAGAGGTGCCACGGCAATCGTGACGAATCGCAATCATACCTGAAGCAATATTGCCAATCATCATAGGCACGAACAACGGAGAAACACGACGGGGGCCTTTCTCCAACAGCTTTGCATATTCGGCTTCGAAGGTGCCGATACCGCCAATACCCGTACCGAAGATAACGGCGAAGCGTTCGGGTTCAACAGTACCGTTGACGCCGCTTTCGTCAACTGCCTGCTGTGCGGCTGCAACAGCAAACTGCGCATAGCGGTCAGTACGAAGCACATCGTTTACTTCCAAATATTCCTTGGGATCGAAGCCTTTGACTTCTGCACCCAATTTTGCTTTGAATTTTTCTGTATCGAAAAGTGTAATAGGGGCAATGCCGTTTTTTCCGTTTTTCATACCATTCCAGGTATCAGCGACATTGTTTCCCAAGGGGGTAATGGCACCGATCCCGGTGACAACCACGCGTCTGTTTTCACTCATATTTTTTCTCCTTACATAGCAATGCCGCCGTCAACACGGAGCACTTCGCCGGTCACGTATTTTGCAGTCGCAAGATATGCGACCGCCTCTGCCACATCCGCTGGTTCTCCCATCGTTCCGAGAGGGATCCTGTTCAGCAGAGGATTATCTGTCTGATTGTCTGTCATATCAGTTGCAATAAAACCGGGGGCAACCGCATTACAGCGAATCCCTTTCGGCGCCAGCTCTTTTGCAACGGACTTGGTAAGCCCGATAAGACCTGCTTTGGACGCGGAATAATTACTCTGTCCTGCATTGCCCATCATTCCTGCCACAGAGGTAATATTGATGATGCAGCCCTCACGGTTGCGAATAAATAAGCCTGAGCAATGACGAATCATATTGAACGCACCCTTGAGGTTCGTATCCAAAACGGTGTCATAGTCTTCTTCCCTCATCATAGCAAGCAGACCGTCACGGGTAATACCTGCATTGTTAACGAGAATATGTGTTGTTTCGAAATCCGCTTTGATTTTTGCGACGGTTTCCTTTACTGCAGAAAAATC
>JAGBZV010000223.1 GCA_017628075.1 Clostridia bacterium | reverse complement strand
CTGTGGGGCAAGGGAAAACTCCAACGAGGTGTTGCAAGTTTTTGCAACACCTCGGTTTGCGTTATGGTTGTGATAGGAATCAGAGCTTGATCTCCTCGTGTCTTTGCGCAGACACGTAGATGGCATCCAGCATTCTTTGAATTGTGACAGCATCATCAATGGGGGAGATGGGCGTCCGACCGTTGTTAAGACAGTCAACGAAATGGCGGATCTCTTCGGTGAAGAAATTAGAGTGCTCGATCTCGGGGACTTCATCAGAAAGATAGCCATCCTCATTCTCTCCGTAAACGGTCAGCGGTTCAAAGGTGCAGCCCGCTTTGGAGCCGTACAGCGTTGTGGTTGCGGATTCACAGCCGTTAATAGCCCACGCGATCTCGGCTGTCATGGATTTTCCATCCTCAAAGCGGAAGAATATGGATGCGGAGTCCTCGGTATTGAACACACCGGTCGGTCCGCCGATGGGCTGCCATCTGTCGACACCCTTGGTCTGGTAATTACCGATGCGATAGGAGGTTTCAGCGGAAACGGAAACGGGCGTTGGTCTGCCCATCAGATACCAGGTTCTGTCAATGGCATGAACGCCGATATCGAGAACTGCACCTCCGCCTGCGTACGCCTTGTCGGTAAACCAACCACCGGGCGTTCCACGTCTGCGTACATACGAGCATTTTGCGTAATAAATATCGCCGAAGCGTCCGGCATCGCGCATTTCAATGAATTTCTGCTGTTCGGCACCGTATCGTGTGACCACCGCAAGCATGAACTGAACACCAGCTTCCTTGACTGCGGCTTCAATTGCAAGCCCCTGCTCAAGAGATGCTGCGAGAGGCTTTTCGCAAAGAATATTCTTTCCGGCCTTTGCTGCTGCAATCGCTACGGGAGCATGTGCTGCGGTCCATGTACAGATATCAATGTAATCGATATCCGGCTCGCCAGCGAGGAGCTCCTCAACGGATGCGTAGTAGTGCGGAATAGAAAATTTTTCTGCGGCATCCTTTGCGTATTCCAAAACGATATCTGCAATCGCTACGACCTCTACGATATCGGTCAGCTCTGCATAGGCGGGCAGGTGTGCATTTGTTGCAATATTACCTGCGCCCACAATGCCTACCTTCAATTTTCTCATCATAAATATGACCATAGCTTTCGCTCAGCAAAAGCTTCCATTCATGTGGAATTGGGATTGGTTTTGCAAAGTAAAATCGCCGCCGATTCGGTGGCGCAAACCACAAAACACGTTTGAAAGATTTATCTTTGAAACTTACTTCTTGCAGGTCAGCATTGCCGATGATTAACCGATGATATTGTATTCGTTAGAGAGGATATAACGAGCAGGTTCATCTTCTTCAATGCCGCAGAAGCGAGCGGTCGGCTCATAGAAGCGGTTATCGACTCTGTCATCATTAACAGAGGAAACCTCGCCTGCGATCAGCGCGCCGGTACCTTCCTTGACGTAAATACGGTGATAAAGACCGGGCGTTAAGGTGATGGAGTTACCGGTTGTGATCTCGATGACGGTACCGGAGGGAACGACGTTGCGAACGCCGTCGGTATATACGACGACGTCGGTTTCGCGGTCAAGCTCGCCGTCCTCAGTAGAAGCGTAGACCTCGACACACATGGTGCCGCCTGCGCGGTTGATAATGTCCTCCTGCTTCATATAGTGGAAGTGCAGGGGGATTGCCTGTGTTTCCGTAAAGATCAAGTACTTCTCTGCATAGGGAACGCCGGCACCCTCAAGGGAGCCGTTGCGCAGCGTGAAGAGCGCGCATCCGATACGGTTGTAGTCATTGGTACCGAAGTCGGTGACATCCCATCCAAGCATAACCTCAAAGATCGTTTCGCAGGAATCCTTCTTCTGCTTCCAATCTTCAGGGGAATAGTAGCCAAACGAGGGCAGGGTGATATTCTGCTCCTTCATTG
>JAGBZV010000222.1 GCA_017628075.1 Clostridia bacterium | reverse complement strand
TATTTCGTATTCCGCATTGAGATCCCAGACGGCATACGCATCAGGCGTAACGCCGACAGTACCAAGTCCAAAGCGCGTTATGGGATTGTCAGACATCAGCGCAATAAGCCTCTCAAGCGGCAGAATACCGGTTCTGACAAGCCCCGTATAAAGCGTCGGGAACGCACATTCAAGCCCCACGATTCCATTGAGGCTGCCGCTGAAGCCGCGGCTCTTTTCCTCCTCCGAATGCGGTGCGTGGTCAGTTGCGATCATATCGATCGTACCGTCGCACAGCGCACGCAGAAGCGCTTCCCTGTCGGACGGTGCGCGCAGGGGCGGATTCATTTTCCAGCTTCCGCTGTCCCGTCGCATCGTTTCATCAAGCAGCAGATAGTGGGGACCGGTTTCGCAGGTAACGTCAATGTCGTCTGCCTTCGCCTGTCGAATGAGCTCCAGGGAAACAGCAGAGGAAACGTGGCAGATATGCAGGGCCGCCCCCGTGTCCTTGGCAAGAAGAATATCGCGCTCAACCTCTGACCATTCGCTTTTGGGATCGTGCGGCTCAAAGCGCATATCCTCGCAGTGTGCGGCAATGATCTTTCCTAGCGCCTTTGCGCGTACCATTGCCTCCCGCATAAGAGCGGCATCTGCAACGCCTCTGCCGTCATCGGAGAAGGCGGAAACGCTTTTTGCCATTGCAGCAAGATCTGCAAGAGCACAACCATCCTCTCCAACGGTAATCGCTCCCATCGGAACAGTCCCGATACACGCATCACGGCGGATCAGCTTCATCTGCTCCTCAAGATGATCAGCAGAATCGGGAACCGGCTTGAGGTTCGGCATCGGACACAGCATGGTATAGCCGCCGGCTGCTCCCGACAAAGTCCCCTGCTTTATCGTTTCCTTATAAGAAAAACCCGGCTCACGCAGATGAACATGTACATCAGCAAAACCGGGAAAAACAAAATATTCATGATCGGAAGAAATAGTAATACCGGGGACAAAGGAAAAGGCTTCGTTAATAAAACGACCGGAGCGGTAAACCTTGACCTCGTGCATTGCAGGCATCATAGCAACCATCCTTTCATACTCTTTATCTCAATTATTATACCATATTTGATTCTGTCTGTCAAGAGAATTGTATGGAATCCGACATTTTCAGCGTTTTGTACGATAGAATGTGTATGCGTTGAAAAAAATTCAAAAAAGGGACATAAAATATTTCGAAAATCAGAACAAAACCGTTTGACAATTTTTTGAAATCGGTGTATAATATAAGGGAGGGTTATTCCCGCAAAATGAATAACAAATATCATATACTTTTACATTTCAGGAGGACGATCCCATGGAATTCATCAAAAACCTCACAGACAAGCTGTCCAAGGTTGCAGAAGCAACCACCAAGAAGGCAGGCGAGCTGACAGATACCGCAAAGCTCAAGGTCAGAATCAGCCGTCTCAACAGCGAGATCAATGAAGCATACTCCGAAATCGGCAAGCTGATCTATAAGCAGTATAAGGACGCATCCGACGAGTCTGCAGCAATTGCAGAAAAGTGCCTTGCCATTGACAAGAGCACCGCGGAAAT
>JAGBZV010000024.1 GCA_017628075.1 Clostridia bacterium | reverse complement strand
GGAATATGAGGATGGCTCGATCAGCTGTACCGCGCTTGCGCTGCTGTATGTGTGTGCAAATCTGAAATATAAACAGGAATACGTTGATTTTGCAGAGCATGTACTTGCGCTTCATCGGGCATGGACGATTTACACGCCGGATGCGCGGATGTATGGCTCGTCCTTCCGCTGGTGGGAAACAATCTGGGAGGGCGATGGTGAGGGACCGGCGATCTGCGCCGGTCACGCATGGACCATCTGGAAGGCTGAGGCGCTCTTTTGGTATGGCATCATCAAGAAGGATGCGAAAGCGCTCCGCGACTCGTGGAACGGCTTCGTATCCAACTTTGCAAAGACACAGGTCGATGGAACCATGTACAGCTGCTATGAGGTCGACTATATCCGCGGCGGTGGCTATGAGTTTGAAAAGCAGTATCTAAGTCAGCTTGAGGGCGAGGATGTTCATACACGCTATGTAATTGCTCATGACTATCCAAAGCATGCGGACAGTTCTCTGTCCAGATATGCCTGGGCGCGAGCTGCTGAAACTTGGATGAAGATGCCTGAGATTTCCGCAGAATAACGACGCAAAACGAGATTGGTCAAGAATGGAAAACCCCTGTCAACACGTACAAAACACAAGTTTGTAGTGTGTTGACAGGGGGCCTTTTTTAGGTTTACGGCAGCGCGATCCGTTGGTGAGGAAAATGCGACAGTATCTGCATATAGTGACGTGCGTTAGGCCATTTTCTCAGAAAGCGGCTCTCCTCCGAGAATGTGGAAATGCAGATGCTTGACTGTCTGGCAGGCATCGTCGCCGCAGTTGGAGACGATGCGGTAACCGTTGGTGATGCCGGCTTCACGTGCGATTTCGGGGATCTTTGAAAAGATCTTTGCGACAACACTGGCATTGTCGGTGTTCAGACCGTCAATGGAGGGAATGTGCTCCTTTGGGATGACGAGAATGTGCACCTTTGCCTGCGGTGCAATGTCGTAGAAGGCGAGCATATCATTGTCTTCATATGCCTTCTTGGAGGGAATGTCGCCTGCGATAATTTTGCAGAATAAGCAATCCATGTGTTTTGTTTCCGTCGGCACGACGGCCTTTCTTTTTTATTTTTTGAATTAATAAATATATAGTTCCAAATGGGTGATACATGCGTTTTCAGCACGGAACGAAACGGTCTGTACGGTATCACGGAACGTTATATCTGTGGGAATCAGGCATGCGTACAGAGCGCTTCCTACCGGAACGCCACTTCCGTTTCGTAGGATCAGTGAAGTCGGGAGCTCGGTGAGTTCCGCTTGTACGGACGGGACAAAGCTATTCAACAGTTGACCGTTCAGCGCAATTGCAGTGTTCTCCGGTGCACCTTCCGAAAACGCAACACGCAACTCGGCTTTTGCGCCTGCCGGAATTTCACCAGTTGGGATCGTTAACTCTGTACTTCCGGCTATACGGCAGGGAAGCGGTCTGCGGGCAGTAAAGCCTTCGGGAACGATGTCCTGATACATGACAATATGGCGGCGGGGAGAGGACAGAACACTTTTTATATCACCGCAGCGAGAGAGAATGTCCTGGGTGCGCAGATATGACAGCGGCCGGGCATTGCCGTGCGTTGCTGAGGTCGGCGTATGGATGGGAAGGGAGAAATAGTTGAAAAGATAGATTCCCTCTGCACCCTGTGACAGATATGAGGCTGCAAGACCGTTGACCGTATCTGCATCGAGATGGACACAGCTGTCATCATCCGGACGGCGCAGATCGTCTATGCGGAGTAATGTTTCCACTCCGGCGGAAATGCGGATAGACGGGAAACGGCTGACCCATTCGTGTATCGGCATTCCGTCATCGGAGGATGACCAGCGCGGCGTGACGGTGATATGGTCGACGAGGTGTTCCTTTTCCCATGCTTCGACATCAAAGCCCCAGACACGGCACTGCTCGATCTCTGCGGGCAGACGGATGGAGAGGGTGATTGGGTGACCGTGTTTCTCTTCCGCTGCGCGTACGAGTGCGCGTACGTTGCGGATAAAATCGGTCATGATAGCACAGCAATTAGGATTTTCAAGATAGTCAAAGCACCAGATCTCACGCATGAAGTCCAACTCCAAACCGTCTGTGTCGTAGCGTGTAAGCATTTCACCGAGATAACCGAGCATACGCTCCCGGACTTCGTCGTGTGCATAATCAAGACATTTCCCAAAGTAGCCATAACGCGCACCGATGGCATGACCACGCCATCTTGCACGGTAAACATATTCCTCTGCAAGGCATTCTTCGTCATTCAAAAGACCGTCATGCGCGTCATTCATACGGACAGATACCCACGCTTCGACGCCGCGCTCACGGCAACGGCGCATGAAGATGTTCCACGGTTCGATGCCGAACTCGTGATTCATGCGATATACGGGGTAGATAAATGGGAGGAGATCGGCGGGTGAAGCACCTGACGCAAGCTTTTTTTCAACATAAGTGGAATAGTCTGTCATGTATGCGGAATCAACAGCGGACAACTGACAGAATATATCAAAGGCAAGTGCGCGAAGCTGGGACGGTTTCCCGCTGATGAGATCGATATACTGATCGACGAACGGAAAGAAGTCTTCCTCCTTGATTGCGGGACGCTCCATCAATGATGTCAGAAACGGCGTTATAACGGAATTGATATCGATATTCAGAATGAGGCTGCGGTTCATGAGAGTCACCATGGCTTGCGTCTCTGAAAGCCATCCTTTCTTTCGTTCTCTTGTTAATTATATCAAATTGTGTGTGGGATGTCAATAATAATCATTGCAAAAAAATATTTTTATTTGTTGTCATAAAATTTACAATTTATGGTGGTGTTTTTTTTCATACTATAGTATAATATAAGTATCTGTATTTTTCAATGCAGCCATTGTACTGTTTTATGCACAAAATAATGAAGAAATGAGAGAAATATAAAAATGGGACTGATTGATAAGCTGTTCGGAACGTATTCCGAGCGCCAGGTCAAGCGCCTCATGAACACGGTTGCCCGTGTTGAGGCACTTTCCGATAAATATAAGGCAATGACGGACGAGGAGCTCAAGAAGCAGACTGCCCGTCTGAAAAGCCGCCTGCGCGAGGGCGAAACGCTGGACGATATTTTGCCGGATGCGTTTGCCGTTATCCGAGAAGCAGACGACCGCGTTCTTAATAAGCGCCCCTTCAAGGTACAGGTGCTTGGCGGTATTGTCATTCATCAGGGCCGCATTGCGGAAATGAAGACCGGTGAAGGTAAAACGCTGATGGCAACCATGCCTGCATATCTGAATGCACTTGCAGGAAAGGGTGTGCATATCATCACGGTCAACGATTATCTTGCACGTGTCGGTGCAGATGAAATGGGACGCGTATATGCATTCCTCGGTCTTAAGACCGGTCTGATCGTGCACGGGATGAACAAGCAGGAAAAGATGGATGCGTATAATGCGGACATCACCTACGGTACAAACAATGAGTTCGGCTTTGACTACTTGCGCGATAACATGGTTATCTACAAGGAAGAAATGGTCCAGCGCGGGCATAATTTTGCTATCGTGGACGAGGTGGACTCCATTCTGATCGACGAGGCAAGAACGCCCCTGATCATTTCCGGTCAGGGCGAAAAGTCCACGATGCTTTACGACCTTGCAGATCGCTTTGTCAAGACGCTGTCCTGCTACAAGGTCAAGGAAATGGACGATAAGGATGACATGGAGGAGATCCAGGAGGATTACCTTGTCGATGAGAAGGCAAAGAACGCCGTCCTGACCGGAAACGGTATCAAGCGTGCGGAGGAATATTTCCATCTTGACAATCTCTCTGACTCTCAGAACGCATCCCTGTCCCATCATATCAACCAGGCACTTCATGCACACGGTTGTATGCAGCGCGATGTAGACTACGTTGTTAAGGATGGACAGGTTATCATCATTGATTCCTTTACCGGACGTCAGATGCCCGGCAGACGGTATTCGGACGGTCTGCATCAGGCAATTGAGGCAAAGGAGCACGTTAAAATCGAGCGTGAATCCAAGACACTTGCAACCATTACGTTCCAGAATTTCTTCCGTCTGTATAAAAAGCTTTCCGGTATGACCGGTACGGCATTGACGGAGGAGGAGGAGTTCCGTGAGATCTATAACCTTGATGTTGTAGTAATTCCGACCAATAAGCCGATGATCCGTCGTGATCATCCCGATGCGGTGTTCAAAAATACGCGCGGCAAATACCGTGCGATCCTTGCACAGATCAAGGAATGCTACAGCAAGGGACAGCCGGTTCTCGTCGGTACGGTTTCCGTTGAAAAATCAGAATTTCTGTCACAGATGCTCAAAAAAGAGGGCGTTCCTCACAATGTCCTGAACGCAAAATATCATGACAAGGAAGCAGAGATCGTTGCTGAGGCAGGTAAGCTGCACGCGGTTACCGTTTCTACCAACATGGCAGGCCGCGGTACCGATATTCAGCTTGGCGGTAACCCGGAATTCTACGCAAAGCGTGAAATGCGCGCGATGGGATATGCTGAGGACGTTATCATTGATGCGACCGGTACTGCAATTTCGGTCAGCGAGGAAGCAATGGCAGCTCGCTCTGTGTTCCATGATCTCTACAAAAAGTATAAGGAACAGATTGCGCCTGAGGCTGCAAAGATCTGTGAGCTTGGCGGTCTGTTTATCATCGGTACGGAGCGTCATGAGTCCCGTCGTATCGATAACCAGCTTCGCGGTCGTTCCGGCCGTCAGGGTGACCCCGGTGAATCCCGCTTCTATCTGTCCTTTGAGGACGATCTGATGCGTTTGTTTGGCTCTGAGCGTATGCTTGCTATGGTCGAAAGGCTTGGCCTTGATGAGAACCAGCAGATCGATGCACAGATTCTCTCCAACTCTCTTGAAAATGCGCAGAAGAAGCTTGAGTCCATGAACTTCGATCGCAGAAAGCACGTTCTTACGTATGACGACGTCATGAATCAGCAGCGCGCGGTAATCTATACCCAGCGTCAGGAGGTTCTGGACGGCGGTGACATCAAGCCCAAGATCCGCAAGATGATGGCTCAGACCATCGAGCATGCGGTCAACAGCTTCACGACGGCAGAGGTTGCCGATGACTGGAACTTTGACGGTCTGCGTACCTATTTCTACGGCACGCTTTGCCGCGCTGAAGATTTCCACTACACTGCGGATGAATTCAATACGCTTCGCCGTGAGGATCTTATAGAGCTTTTGCAGGAGCGCTGTGATGCTCTGTATGCTGAGAAGGAGGCACTGTTCGGAGAGGAGCAGATGCGCGAGATTGAGCGTATCGTTCTTCTGCGCCAGGTAGACTCCCGCTGGATGGATCATCTTGATGCAATGGACGATCTCAAGGGTACCATCCGTCTGCAGGCGTATGCTCACAGAAATCCTGTTACGGAGTTCCGTCTGCAGTCCGGCGATATGTTCGACGAAATGATCGCATCCATCCGAGAGGATACCACGAGAACCCTGCTCTCCATCGTCCCCAAGGAAAATCAGGAGATGAAGCGTGAAAAGGTTGCAAGAGCAACGAGTGAGGGCTTTGAGGGCGGCGAAACGGTACAGCCTGCGGAAACGCGGAGCACTCCGAGGAAAGCCGACGGTACAAAGGTCGGCCGCAATGATCCGTGTCCCTGCGGAAGCGGAAAGAAGTACAAAAAGTGCTGTGGCTTCAACCCCAACACACCCGACGATTGATCACACGGTGACGCTATCATGGGATTTGGGATACTGCTGCTCGGATATCCGCTGATCTTATCAGTCACGCTCAGCGCCCTCGGCCTCAGCTTTGAGCTTTTGGGCTATCTGATCATGTATCGGGCGCTGACGCTTCTCTCCGAATACGGAGCATCGTTTCGCTATGCAAAGTATACCGTTGCGGCATTGATTCCGCTCGGCGTGTTTTCTCTTGGAAGACAGGCACTTTCGTGGTTTGGAGCTGCGGCTCTGTATGAGGCTGTGAATCGAGTATCGTCTCTTGCGTATACGATTCTTCTTGCCGTCGGTCTTCTGATCTTCCATATTTTCCTTCTGCGTGCAGTCAGAATTCTGGCGCTGGAGGTTGAGCTTCCGCGCCTTGCAGTGGAGGCAAAACGGAACATGGTTGTCACGTGCCTCTATTTCATGGCTGCTCTTGCGTCAAGCTTTATGAATGTGAAGGCTGTTACCGATCAGATTCCGTATCATAAGCTTCTCGGTGCAGTTTCAATTTTCGGTGTGATCTGGATCCTTCTCAATGCGAAGATGATCTTTATCTGCTATGCAAGAATCTGTTTGCCGGGCGACGAGGATATGCCGATTGGTGATCGCAAGCTGCCGCGCCTGTTCGGGCACCGCCGCGATGCGGAAAAGACGCCTGAGGAGATTGCAGCTGAGGAAAAAGCACGGCGTGAGCGTGAGCGCGCTGCGTATGATGCTGAAATGAAGCGGCGACAGGCGGAAAAAACGAAAAAAAACAAACGTGGGAAGAGGCGCTGACCTCTTCCCATAACAGGTTATGAAAGGGAGTATACTATGACACAGACACCTGATGCCAAAAAGCTTTCCGGCGGCTTCGGTCTGATGATCGCGGCGATGCTGTTTTTGTGGAATCCGCATGTGAACGTCATTGACGTGCTTCCTGATTTTGTCGGCTGGCTGTTCGCGGCGCTGTCTATGACGAGCCTGGCTTGGGTGGACGACGACATTGCACAGGCGCGCCGCAGTGCGTGGATCCTGTTTGGGATTACTGCGGTGAAAACGGTCCCTGCGGTCTTTTCTCTGCTTGGAGAAAAAGTCCTTCCGCTTCTCGCCGAGCCAACGATGATCCTGACGTATACGCTTTGCTTCGGTGCATTTGAGCTCTATTTCGGTATTGGCGTGCTTCGTACGTGGATCGGTGCAATATCGCGTATTGGTCTTCTGCATGACAGTGTAGTTGCAGTGCATGGACGCGCTGTGCCGCCGAAGAAGCGTAAGAGGGGCCTTGATTTTTCGGATGCTCTGCGTCGAGGCGTGATTGGATTCTTCCTTGTCCGTTATGCAGCCTCCTTTTTACCGGAGCTCGTATATCTTCGCAATACCGAATATCTTGGCAACGTCATATACGGCGTCGTCATTGATATCCGAGACTACCGACCGCATCTGATCGTGCTGTGCGCGACGATTGCTGCGATTGTAGGTCTTCGCTATTGCCTTAGAGTCGCTATATATGCGGGACGACTGCGCAAGGATGCTCCGTTTGCGACAGGTCTTTGTTCTCTTTCGATGGAGCGGCAGAAGCAAATGCAGACGCGATCTGTTTTGGAGCGGTTTCGTCTTGCCTTCGGGCTGATGTTTGCGGGCGGCGTGTTTCTCTGCTATCTCTCCTTTGAAAACGTTAATATTCTGCCCGATTTCGTCGGATTGCTTCTGCTTTGGACGGCTCTCCTGCTCATTCGTAAAAAGACGACGATTTTAAGGCGAGATTTTCTGCTTGGGATTGCCGTATGTCTTGTGACGGTTCCGTATTATGCCGTTCGGACCTGGCATTCTGTGGAGTACCACGGATTCTGGACGACCAGCATTGTTGAATACATTACGCGAAATCTTGCGGTCTCCCCGGAGAAGCAGGCGGTTTTGATGCGCCTGCAGCTCATTATGTTGGCGCTTGCCGCGGTGGAAACGTTG
Organism: Clostridia bacterium; assembly: GCA_017628075.1. Classification (GTDB taxonomy): domain Bacteria; phylum Bacillota; class Clostridia; order Oscillospirales; family CAG-272; genus RGIG3925. The sequence continues at coordinate 645 of JAGBZV010000024.1, read as the reverse complement.
CTTGTCATCCTTTTCTTCAGACGGTTTATGCACTGCGTGCACAATCTGAATACGTTGTCCTCGTCTGATGGACATACGTTGTATGACAGCATGACGCCGCACATGATGCGCAATGAGCGGGAGAAATATGAAAAACTGCCACGGCGCGTGTTTGTGCTGTTCTGTATATCTGCATCCTTTGAGGTGATACGAACACTTCCGGTTTTCTCGTTCGTTTTGACGGTCTTTCCCATTGCGGCTGTCCGTATGGTGGCAAATGCAGTGTTCTTATGGTATTTCTACGACTACCTGACACAGGTTATGCGTATGATTGCGTACCATTATACCTATCATACGGACGAAGTAAGCAAGGATGAGATCCGGGGATAAATGGCGCAAACCATATAAATTTTAAAGGCTCCCGCCTGCCGGGCACAAGCCTGGCCAAAACGACAATTAAAAAAGACCTCCTATGGCAGAATAGAACGATCTGCCATGGGAGGAATTTTTATGCAAGGAGAATACCGAATCGTCTCTTTTGACGATCAGCGTGCTTCTTTTAAGATAGCATCAAGCTCTGGGAAATATTTTTTTAGCGGAAGCGGCGTTCCGTTTTGGTTGATAAAGCAATGGACAGACGTTGCGGTTGCCACCAACACGCCATTT
>JAGBZV010000221.1 GCA_017628075.1 Clostridia bacterium | reverse complement strand
CCTGCTGCAACTGCCATCAGAGCTGCTGCTGCAACGAAGCCAGCGTCAGCGGTGACAGGGGTATCGGTGGGCTCATCAGAAGGCTCGTCGGTGGGCTCATCGGTGGGATCGTCAGAGGGCTCTTCGGGCTCAACGTATGCAGCGCCGAGGGTAGCGGTACCGATACAGTCGGAGTATCTCCACATGTTGTTACCGTCCTCAGACCAGCAGGTAGTGCCGGCACGAGCGCCGTCTTCTGCGTTGTTGATCATGATTTCGAAGCCGAACTTAGCGCCTTCAACAGCGTTGAACTCGGGCGGGAAGGGAAGAGCAAACTCATACTTGATTACGCCGTTGTCATTAGCGATAGAAGAGTAAGTAACCTTCTCAGCGGTGGAAGCGTACTCAGGACGAGCGTCGCCGTTGTAGATGTGGTAGGAAACGTAGTGGCCGTCACCGGAGAGGTTCAGGTAGCCAACCTTGTTGTTGGGGTTGTCGCCGTACTTGGTGTCAGGTGCACGGTTGTAGTCGAAGTCGAGCATGATACCGACAGAGTCGCGCTCCCAAACAGCAGAAGTGTCAGCGTTGGAGTAGTCGATAGCAGCGTCGGTGATCTCAACATACGCATAAACATACTCAGCATCGTAAACGACCCAAGCCTTACCGGTAGCATTTGCCGGATGAGCACCGTAGTGGTGGAACTGGTGGATATCGATGTTCATAACAGCGCCGTCTGCGTAGCCAGCATCAGCAACAGTATCGGTAACATTGATAGAACCATTAGCAACACCCGGAATGGTCATGGTCTTGGTGGAGGGAGTTGCATTGACGTTTGCTGCGAGTGCACCGAGCATCAGGCAAGCGATAACGCCAGCAGAAATCTTCTTGAACATTGGTTTTTCCTTCTTTCTTAAAATTTTTGAATATAAACGTCAGGAACAATCATTCCTTCGTCTTGCGTCTATTATACATGAATGATGCAAAAAATAGAAGACACTAAAATCTCAATTATAAGCACTATTATCCAATTTCTTGAGATTTCGACTCGTGGGTGCGCAGAATTGTCGGACACTGTGAATATCGTATACGTTTGTCGGTATTCCGAGGGGGGGATTCCGCATTACTCGCGAAAATTCGTATAAAATAGCAGGAGTTGTCGCAGCACGGGCAGAAGGCGGGGGCGTTTTTTATGTTTTTTTGAAGCTTTCGTTATTGCGAAAGTGAAGCTGCGATGCAGTGAAGTTTGTGCTGCGTACAAGGGCAAACTTAATTTTGGCGTGTTATCCGTTAAGGATAACACGCCAAAACCGTAGGCTATTATTACTGATGTAATTTAAGCAGAGGAGAATTAGCCTCTCTTCTTGGAGAGAACAACACCTGCTGCAACTGCCATCAGAGCTGCTGCTGCAACGAGGCCAGCGTCAGCGGTGACAGGAGTATCAGTGGGCTCGTCGGTGGGCTCATCCGTAGGATCGTCGGTAGGATCGTCGGTGGGCTCATCCGGCTCAACGTAGGGAGCACCGAGAATCATGGTGCCGGCGCAGTCAGACCATCTCCAGTTGTTGGAGCCGTCATAAGACCAGGTGGTCATGCCGAGACGCTGCTGGTCACCGCATGCGTTGATCTGTACCTCGAGACCGAACTTAGCGCCTTCGACAACCTCAAAATCGTCCGGGAAGGGAAGAGCGAACTCGTACAGGATTCTGCCGTCGCCGGTGTCAGCAACAGCGGAGTACTTAACCATGGCAGCAAGGTCTGCATACTCAGGACGAGCTTCGCCGTTGTAGATGTGGTAGGAAACGTAGCTTCCCTGACCGGTGAGGTTCAGGTAACCAACTCTGTTGTTGGGGTTATCACCGTAGGGGTAGTTCTCAGTACGGTTGTAGTCGAAGTCGATCAGGATAGCGACAGAATCCTTCATGTGATCCTGTGCGCCGGAGTAGTCGATATCCGGGTCGGTAACCTCAACGTAGACGTACAGATAATCTGCATCGAATGCGGTCCAGAACTTACCGTAGGTTTCGTGGTCGCTGTAGCCGCGCTGATCGTTGAACTCAACGAGCGGAATAGAGGTGGTGCCGTAGCCAGCATCAAGCGTGGTTCCATCAGCGACGTTGATGGAACCGTTTGCAACGCCGGGAGCTGTAGCGGTCTTGTCGGACAGGATTGCGTTTGTGTTCGCTGCGAGTGCACCGAGCATCAGGCAAGCGATAACGCCAGCGGAAATCTTCTTGAACATTGATTTTTTCCTTCTTTCTTGAAATTTTTGGATGTAAACGTCAGGAACGATCATTCCTTCGTCTTGTGTCTATTATACATGAATGATGCAAAAAAATGAAGACACTAAAATCTCAAATATTATCACCAAAATCTCAATCTTCGCCTCTGTTTGCAGTGGGAATCTTGGGTGTATCAGCGTCCTTTTTCTCGTGTGAGCGCCGGTATTCTGAGGGGGAGGAGCCGTATTGCTCACGGAACAGACGCGAAAAATAGTTGACGTTGTCATATCCGAGCATGGCGGCGCTTTCTCCGACGGAGTAATTGTCGCAAAGCAACAGGCGAGCATGCTCCATTTTGCAGCGGTTGACGTAGTTGTTCAGGCCAAGGCCCGTTTCCTTCTTCAGGATCCTGTACAGCGTGGCGCGTGAGAGATGCAGCGCGGAGCAGAGTGCGTCCGTATTGATGGCCGTTCCGATATGAAGCTGGATATACGTATGTATGCTTTCCATCGGGGCCTCGACGCATTTGGAAACAAAACCGGAACGGACCCAATCCCGTGATACGGTATGCAGAAACGAGCAGAGGCTGCGGAAGCGCTGTTCGCTCATCCGGGAAATCTTCGTATAGTGCTTCCAAAAGAGCTCGCGTTTGTCATCGGTAAAGAATTCACCGTCAATACGCCGCAAATCAAACCATAGTCTGTTAAAATGCTCCTCGGACGCCTCTGTATCGGAGATTTGTCCCAAAAAGAGGATTGCTGCGTGCTTGCCCTCGACGGCAACGGGGATCTGCGCCTCCAAAAAGCCGAGGTGACAGCGATAAACGTTTGTCTTCTCGCTCTGGTGACAGAGGCTTGCGTTGTGCTGATCGCACTGAAGACAGCGTTCATCCACCGCGCGGCTGCATCGGATCGCCTTGCAGAATACGTCGCCCATGTCGATGGACGGATACACCACGCAGTTATGAAAATTCAAGGTCATATCGTATTGGGAAACGCGAGTCGGATATTCAAAAATTGATATTTTTATACCGTCGGTCATCGTATAAAAGTCGCGAAATAACCCAAGCAGCTCATTGGAAAAAACAAATAACATGGTATGCCATTCCCTCGATTGTTAAAATACATTATTCACAACGGAATCTTCATATATATTTATTATTATATTTATTATAGCATATACGCCGGAGTTTTGCAAGAGTCAAGCGCGAGAAATGTTTGGAAAACTGCGTGTGCCCGCAGCTTTTGGCCGCACGGGGAAAGTTGTTTCAAACCACTTGACAAGACTGCTCGTTTATGATATAATCTTGATGATATCAAAAAGATATCAAATTTTGGCAGCTAAAGGAAAAGAGGGGCAATATGTTACAAATCGAACGTTTATCGAAATATTACGGTGACCGTGCCGCTGTCAAGGATCTGTCCTTGACGATTTCCCCCGGGGAAATTTGCGCGTTTATCGGACACAACGGTGCCGGAAAAACCACCACCCTGCGCGCTGCGTGCGGTCTGCTGCGCTTTGATGCGGGAGAGATCCGTGTCAACGGAATCAGTATCCGGGAGAATCCGCTTGCATGTAAGCGTGCACTTTCCTACATCCCCGATACTCCCGATCTGTACGCATATCTGACAGGTGTGAAATACCTTTCCTTTGTTGCGGATATATACGGCGTTGGGGCACGCGACCGCGCAGAGCGCATCGAAAAATACGCGGCGCTGTTTGGGTTACAGGATGACCTTGCTCAGCCGATTTCGTCGTATTCGCACGGCATGAAGCAGAAGCTTGCGATCATCAGCGCGCTTCTGCACGCACCCAAGCTGATTCTTATGGATGAGCCCTTTGTCGGTCTTGATCCGATTGCCGCCCATAATCTGAAGACCATCATGCGCGAGCATTGCGATGCGGGCGGAGCGATCTTCTTCTCTACACACGTCCTGGAGGTTGCTGAAAAGCTGTGCGACAAAGTCGCAATCATTCGTCACGGCGCGCTGGTTGCGTCCGGCACGATGGAGACGATCCGCGGAGATCATTCCCTTGAGGACGTGTTCCTGGAGCTGTCGCGCGAGACGGAGGGCGTGTAAATGGAGAAACGGATGACCATCTGGCGTGTGCAGCTATTCGCGCTGATGCGCGTGCTGCTGAGCGGCTTCAGGGTGAGGCTTGTGAACCCCAACGGCGGGTACCGCAGCGTCGGAAAAAAATCTTCTGGTCTGCTTAGCAGGCTGGGCGGCATCGGCGTGATACTGCTGCTTGCCTGTGCGGCGGTTTCTGTTATGTTTCTGCTGGGGACGTCCTTCTATACGCTTGTCGAGCCGCTTCATCTGTTGGGGCTTGATTGGATGTATATGTCGTTGGTATGGATCGTGTGTGCGTTCGTCATGCTTTTTGGCACCGTATTTCTGGCAAAGGCAATGCTTTACGAGGCCAAGGACAATGCACGCCTGCTTGTGATGCCCATCTCGCCTACAGTGATTCTTTGTGCGCGGATGCTGTCGCTGTATCTTCTGAATCTGATCTGGGGTGCGTTTGTGCTCTGCCCGGCGCTTGTGTGCCGGTTTTGGCTGATAGGCTTTTCGATGGGAATTCTCATACGCTCCATATTGATCTATCTGCTGATCGGGCTGTTTTCGTTGGCTCTGTCCGGATTGCTCGGTTGGGTGCTCGCGCGGATATCTGCACATATCCGAAACAAATCCCTTGTGACTGTGGTTCTGTCGCTTGCATTTATTGGTGCGTATTATTATTGTGTCGGCACCGGATTTTCCCGCGTGATGGAGCTGCTGCTCAATGAGAGTCATGCTGTTGCGGAGGCACTCGGTGCGTTTGCTCCGCTGTACCATCTTGGAATGGCATCGGTGTCTGGCGAGGCGGTGTCGGTTGCTGTTTCCGCGGCGACGCTGTTGGTCCCGTTTGTGCTTGTATCCATGCTTTTATCTGCAACCTTCGGCGCAACAGCCACTGCATCCGGCTCGTCGCGTCTGCGCAAGGGTGCGGGATACGTCGGGCGTTACCGTGTTCGCTCGGTGGAGCGTGCGCTGCTGCTTCGTGAAAATGCGCGTCTGTTGTCCTCTTCTGTCTATCTTTTGAACGCGGGCATTGGTGTGGCCTTTCTTGTCGCAGGGGCGATATATATGCTGATAAAATACGATACGCTTGCGCCCATTTTGGCAATGCTGGGACAGGATACGCTCCTGGCACTCTTTTTGGGGGGTGCGGGGATGCTGCTCGGCACGGTGCTGTTCACTGCGCCCTCAGTATCCTTGGATGCAAAGACGCTGTGGGTACTCCGGTCCATGCCGGTGCCGCCGATGAAAATTCTGTGTGCGAAGTGGAGGCTTCATCTTCTCTGGTGTACGGGTCCGCTTCTGATGCTTTCCGGCGTTGGATGTATGTATCTTCTCCGATATACGCCGTCTGCACAGATGCTTGACGGCGGACGCGTGCTCAGCGGCGCGGAGCTTGCGCTGTCGGTCGTCTTGATTTTCGTTCTCCCGCAGCTCTGTTCCGTCTTATGCAGCGGTGTGGGGCTTCTTCTCGGACTGCGGTTCCCGAATCTGCAATGGACGACGGAGGCGCAGGTCGTCAAGCAGGGCATGGCTGTGCTGACGGCAATGGTTTCCAATCTGGCGCTTGTGGGTATTCCTGCACTGAGCGTGTGGTATTTGCGCACCGATATCTCTGTTCCGCTCCTTCTCTTGGCTTGGACTGCGGTGTTTGCAGTTGGCATATATGCCGTTTACCGCGTGCTTCTTTGCTGGGGCGTCGCTGCGTTTGAACGACTTTCGTAATAAAAATGCCGGGCCGGGGCGCATAAGTGCAACAGTCCGGCAGTTCCCTTTTCCTATCACAGAAAAGGAATACCGAGTTCAAATTTAATGATACCACAAAGTAAGCGGATGCTCCAATACCTTTCGGTAAGGAATATCCGCTTTGTTCTTTTTTGGGGCTGCCTGAATGAGACAGCCCCTTTTCATATCAAATGCCCTCCATCATTGTGGGAGCTGAAACGAGGGGCGCTGCAAAAGGACGCTTGTAGCACCCGGAAATTGTGTTATTTAAATACCCAATATCCATCCAACTCATCGAGCGTTCCAAACGTATACCCCTCTGCAAGCAACGTTTCGATGATCCAACCGAGCATATCGACCGTTTCCTTTGCTGTATCGTGCAAGAGCATGATCTTCGGTTTGGACTTGTTATAGGCACAATTTCTCAATGTGGTGATCATGGACTCCATCAGATATGCATCCAGGGGCTGTTCCTCGGGCTTCGGCGTGAGATAGCGGTCGTTGTTGGCGAAGGTCCAGTCCATCGAGTTGTAGCCGTTTTCTGTCACGGCCCAGAAAATATCCTCATAGCGGTCATTATCCATATACGTCGTTGTCGTGCCGCCGGGGAATCGGAAATACCGTTTTTCGGGAAGCGTGACACCCGCCGCTTCGACCGATTGCTCCCACATACGGATTTCGGAAAGCGTCGATGCGGCAGAGGAATACAGGCTTTTGTAATCGTGCGTATAGGAATGGCAGGCAAGCAGATGCCCACCGTCGGCAATGGCACGGACCTTATCGGGATAGGTTGCATTGAACATACCGATCGTGAAGAACGTTGCGCGTACACCGTACGCGGCAAGCGTATCGAGCACCTGCTGTGTATAGATGTACGGACCGTCGTCAAAGGTGAGATAGATACGCTTTTCGTCAACGGCGGTCACGCAGATCTTCGGCTTTGTGCCGAGGCTGACCGTAACCTCCACTGGTTGAGCGGGATTGATGTGCAGACTGTCCTCGTCGGCCTTCCCATAGAAACGGACATTCAGAACGGTTCCTGCTGTATATTTTGTCGAATATTCCTCCTTCACCGTATACGCAATGGCCGCATCGGTGAGGATCTGTTTCGCTTCGGCGATCGATTTTTTGGACAGACGCGGAATGGTGATGTGGACGGGGGATGGCGGTTTTGGCGTTTCCGTATCAGGTGACACAGCTTCATCTGTGACAGGCGCTGTTGTATCGGGTTCATCCGTGACAGGCGCTGTCGTTTCGGGCGCATCTGTGATAGATCCTATTGTGTCGGATTCCGGTATGTCTGCAGAGACGGAGTCCTCCGTATACACATCGGTCGTCTCCGTCTCCGATGCGGACGGCTGTTTTGTCGGGTCTGCACATCCTCCGATGCAGCATGCCGACAAAAGAGAGCATATCAAAAGTACACAAAGACCGCGGCGAGAGCCGGCGGCAAAATGATGGTATAGCATAGGAAGATCCTTTCTGTAAGGTACCTATTATTATACTCTTTTTGTCGGATTTTGTCAAGATGGTTTGGGGGATTTTCGCTTTTCATACTGTTGTCTCACATCTATTGTAACACAACACGTGCCTTTCGAAAAAAATGCGCCAAGGGATTGAATTTTTCGGAAAACTGTGGTATAATACTTCTTATATTATGGTGTAAAAAGAAGGTGCTGCGATATGATGATCTCCTCAAAAGGGAAATATGCGCTTCAGATCGTTCTCGATCTCGCTCAACAGGCGGCGGTCTGCCCCTGCGGCGGCGAGGATGCGGAAGGGAACTGCGTTTCTTTGAAAGCGATTTCCGAGAGACAGAATATCTCCATGAAATACTTGGAATCCATTGCAGCGCTGCTCAATCGCGGCGGATTGATCCGCAGCACGCGCGGAAAGGACGGCGGATATCGCCTCGCAAAGCCGGCTGAAGAGATCACGGTTGCAGAAATCATGGCGATCACGGAAGGCTCGCTTGCCCCTGTTGCCTGTCTGGAAACGTGCGCAGAGGGGCAGTGCGTTCATGCTGACGGTTGTCTGACGCTTCCAATGTGGCAAAAGCTGGATCAGATCATTGATGCGTATCTGTCAGGCGTTACGATCCGTGACATTCTTGACAGGCGTGTTTGATGCGCGGCAGATGTCATGAATTGTTTACAAATTCCTACCGATAAAGTAGGAATTGCCTCTTGACAACTGCGGCAGAATATGATATAATTCCTACGAAAAAGATAGGATATTGACTTCCGTCGGATTCACACGATATTTCACATCAGAGGGATACTATGTTTGTATATGCAGATAATGCCGCAACGACAAAAATGTCCGCAACGGCACAGAAAGTATTTATAGAAGCAATGGAGAGGGCATGGGGAAATCCGTCCTCCCTCCATTCAACGGGACAGCAGGCAAAGGAGGCGCTTGAGGAGGCGCGTGCGCGTATCGCATCGCTGCTTGGAGCGGATTCTCCGCGCGAGATCTATTTTACCTCAGGCGGCTCTGAATCGGATAATCAAGCGATCTGCTCTGCTGCGTTTTACGGAGCAAAAAAGGGCAAACGACATATCGTTTCCACGGCGTTTGAGCACCACGCGGTGCTTCATACGCTGATGCGGCTGGAGAAGGAAGGGTTTGAGATTACCCTGCTCGACGTCCACGAAAACGGTATTGTTACCGCACAGCAGGTCCGTGAGGCGATCCGCCCCGACACCGCTCTCGTAACGGTGATGTATGCCAATAACGAGATCGGCACGGTACAGCCTATCCGCGAAATCGGTGCGGTGTGCCGTGAGGCTGGCGTTCTGTTCCATACGGACGCCGTGCAGGCGGTCTGTCATATCCCCGTCAATGTCAAGGAAGACAACGTGGATATGCTGTCGCTCTCCGCACATAAATTCCACGGCCCCAAGGGCGTCGGCGTTCTGTATGCCAAGCGCGGTACGCTGCTGACCAATTTGATTGAGGGCGGCGCACAAGAGCGCGGGAAGCGTGCAGGTACGGAAAATCTTCCCGCAATTCTTTCCATGGCGGCAGTCATGGAGGAGGAGCTTGGCGGTATGGATTCCGCAGCAGCGGCGATCCTTCCCAAGCGCGATCGGCTGATTGACGGACTTTCTGCAATTCCGCACAGCCGACTCAACGGTGACCGCGTAAGCCGTGTCCCCGGTACCGTCAATTTCTGCTTTGAGGGAATTGAGGGTGAATCCTTGCTTTTGATGCTGGACGAGGAGGGAATACAGGCTTCCTCCGGTTCTGCGTGCACCTCTGGCTCTCTTGACCCCAGCCACGTGCTTCTCGCACTCGGTCTGCCGCACGAGGTTGCGCACGGATCGCTGCGCCTGTCGATTTCCGAGGATACGACGGACGAGCAGATCGATCACATTTTGCGCGTTGTTCCCGAGGTCGTTGCGTTTCTGCGTAATATTTCTCCCGTGTGGGAGGCGCTGGAAACCGGAGCAAGACCCCATCTTCTTTAAGTTTGTTTGCAATTGAAAGGAATTATATAGTATGGCATTATACAGCGAAAAGGTTATGGATCACTTTAAGAATCCCCGCAACGTCGGAAAAATGGAGGACGCAGATGGCATCGGTGAGGTCGGCAATGCAAAGTGCGGCGATATCATGAAGGTCTATCTGAAGATCGAGGACGGTATTATCACAGACGCAAAATTCAATACCTTTGGCTGCGGCAGTGCAATTGCGACTTCTTCCATGGCAACGGAGATGATCAAGGGTAAGTCTGTCGAGGAGGCGCTTACGCTGTCCAATAAAGCGGTAGTTGAGGCACTTGACGGTCTTCCTGCCCATAAGATCCATTGCTCCGTGCTTGCAGAGGAGGCGGTCAAGGCGGCGATCCGCGATTATTATGACAAAAACGGCATTGAGTATGACAGAGAGCTGTTCTGCGACGGCGACTGTGCACATTGCCATGCACACGATGAGGAGGCGCTCTGAGCGCACAGCCCCTGCACGATATGAGAAAATACGGTCCGGTCGGGATATTCCAGCGGACCAGAATATACCGAAAAGGAGTATTACACGATGTTCAACAAATTAACGGATTGCTTTACTTTATCAAACGGTGTCAAGATCCCGTGTCTTGGCTACGGTACCTGGCAGACACCCTCCGGCGATGTCGCGCGTGACAGCGTCAAGGCGGCACTGGACGCAGGCTATCGTCATATTGATACCGCATCCGGCTATGCCAACGAGGACGGTGTCGGAGAAGGACTGCGCGCCTCCGGCGTCGCAAGAGAGGAGGTCTTTCTGACCACCAAGCATTGGATCATGGATCGCGGCTACACCAAGACTATGGCGGCAATCGACGCTTCCCTGAAGGCGCTCGGCACCGATTACATCGATCTGTATCTCATACACTGGCCCTGCGTGGAAAAATCTCATCCCAACTGGCGTGAGATCAACGCTGCAACCTGGCGCGGCTTTGAGGATGCGTACAAGGCGGGTAAGCTGCGTGCTATTGGTGTTTCCAACTATCTGCCGGAGCATATTCTCGCGCTTGAGGAAATGTGCACGGTTAAGCCCATGGTCAACCAGATCGAGTTCCATCCCGGCTATTATCAGCCGGAGCTTGTCCGTTGGTGTCAGGCTCATGGAATCGTTGTGGAAGCATGGTCTCCCCTGGGCTGCGGCGCAGTTCTCAGCGATCCCACGATCGGAAAGATCGCCGCAAAGTACGGAAAATCTCCGGCACAGATCTGTATCCGCTTCGCGCTTCAGTCCGGTGTGCTTCCGATGCCGAAGTCTACGCACGCAGACCGTATCGCGGCAAATGCTGACGTATTCGATTTCCAGATCAGCGACGAGGACATGACGGCAATCATGACGATGCCGCCGCTCGGCTACAGCAACTATCATCCCACCGAGGCTCCTGCAGATACCCTGTTTGGCGGCGCGTACGACCTCGACTGACGATACGTACAGCGGAAAGCGGCATCCATTGTCTGCTTTTCCGTACGGCCTGTCCAATAAGTTTAACCTCAATTCATCCCATGGCGAAAGGAAACTGTCCGCTATGGGATGTTTTTCTTTGCGCAGGCGGCAGCGGGTGCCGGTACTGCCCACGTTCCCTTGTAAGACACAGCGGCCCGCCTTTGCGTACACAGAGGGCAAATGGACAAAAACGCCTGAAATACCAACAAAAATCGAGGTTTGTCGTAGTCCCAATATTGACAAATATCCATAATTGTGTTAGAATATATGATATATAGTATAATGGTATGTAATTTTCAGACGATGTGCCCGCAGCGCGATTCCATGGAGTTGACGGGAGCAGCGAATGAGACGGAACAAAATTTCGCGGACGGCTGGCAGATATGGACGCAGGGTGTGAGCAGGTCGTTCGGACGCGGTCGCTTGGGGTGTGCAGATGTATAGATTATTTTTGAAACGATTTGGCGATGTTGTGCTCGGAGTAGCGATTCTCGTGTGCTTTTGGTGGTTGATTTTACTTGCATGCCTTGCCATCTATATCGAAGATCCGGGGCCGGTCTTTTTCAGACAGCGCCGTTTGGGCCTTCACGGAAAAGAATTCACGATGCTCAAGCTTCGGTCTATGAAACAGAATAGTGAGCATACCGGAAGCGGTGTTTATTCCGGAAAAGACGATCCCCGACTGCTGAAAACAGGAAGATTATTCAGAAAACTCAGTATTGACGAGCTGCCGCAGGCGCTGCACCTGATCTCCGGAAAAATGTCGTTGATCGGCCCTCGTCCTCCGTTGACGTATCATCCGTGGCCCTTGGAGCAGTACAGCGATCAGCAGCTTCACATGTTCGATGTCCGTCCCGGCATTACCGGCTGGGCGCAGGTCAACGGACGTAAGGGTGTGGAATGGCATCGGAGAATCGAATTGAACTGCTGGTATGCAGAGAACGTGTCGTTTTTATTGGACGCGAAAATCTTCTTTATGACTGTCGGAACGGTGTTTTCCACGGCAGACAATGTCAATACGGGGGCAACTTTGGCACCTGACAATTCCAACGCAAAGGATACAACGGAACGATCATGCTGAAATTGATGTACATAACAAACGATCCGGAGATTGCGGTAATCGCGGATTCCGCCGGGGTAGACCGGATCTTTTTGGATTTGGAAACCGTAGGAAAAGGGCTGCGGCAAGGTGGGATGAATACGGTACAGTCCCATCATACCATTAGCGACGTATGCCGTATCAGAGCTGTGGTGAAAAACGCACAGCTTCTCGTCCGTGTGAATCCCATATATGATTGGTCCCGCGAGGAGATCGATGCGGTGATTGAAAACGGCGCAGACGCTTTGATGCTTCCGTATTTCCAAAATGCAGAGCAAGTTCGGCGCTTTCTTTCGTATGTCGACGGCCGCGTCAAAACGATTTTGCTTGTGGAAACACCAGAGGCGGTTGAGGCGCTGGATGAAATTTTGGCTTTAGACGGTATCGATGAGTGCCATATCGGGTTGAATGACCTGCATTTAGGATACGGAAAAAGATTTATGTTTGAACTGCTTTCCGACGGAACGGTTGACCACATTGCGGAGCAGTTCAAGCGACGCGGTATTCCGTTCGGCTTTGGAGGCATAGCACGCATCGGACAGGGAACACTTCCCGCAGAACGGATTCTTGCAGAGCACATCCGCATCGGCTCGCAGGCGGTTATTCTGTCGCGCAGCTTCTGTAATACAGACAATATCCGCGATTACGGTCAGATCGAGCAGCTGTTCATAAGAGAGATCAACCGACTGCGGGAAACGGAAACTGCCCAGCGCAGAGAATCGGCATCGTATTTTGAGCAGAATCGCCTGGCTGTTCAGAATATTGTCCGGCAGATCACGGAGTCCATCGAATGAACACCATCATCACCGGAGCCTTTCAGGCATCCAATGAAGTGTTGGAAGCCCTGCGAAAACTCGATTTGGAGATTACCTATCACCTGGACGAACGTCAGCCGGTTGACCACCCGGAGCAGTACGAGGCTGCCATCTGCAATGGGCTGTTCCTCTACAACCCGATTGAAGCATTTACAAATCTCAAATACATTCAGCTGACAAGTGCCGGCATGGACCGTGTGCCACTCGATTATATCAGAGAGCACGGTATCACCGTCCACAACGCACGTGGTGTGTACAGTGTGCCAATGGCAGAATTTGCCATCTGCGGCGTATTGCAGCTGTACAAACAGAGTCGGTTCTTTGCAGAGAATCAGCGTACACACAGGTGGGAAAAACACCGTGAACTTCTGGAGCTGTGCGGGAAAACCGTCTGCATCGTTGGTTGCGGAAGTGTCGGCACAGAATGTGCCAAACGCTTTGCTGCGTTCGGCTGTCATGTGACTGGTGTAGATATTCATGTCCGCGATGACGCCGCATATGCCGAAATCTGCCCGATGGACGTGCTGGATACTTGCCTTGCCGCGGCGGATGTCGTGGTGCTTACCCTGCCGCTGACAGCGGATACGTATCATATCATTGGACGGGACGCATTAATGAAAATGAAGCCCGGAGCAATTCTCGTAAATATTGGCCGCGGTGCAATTGTGGATACAGCTGCCCTAATCAAAGCCCTCAGCACCCATCTTGGTGGTGCGGTGCTCGATGTTTTTGAAGCGGAACCGCTGGATGACGCCTCACCTCTGTGGGACATGGAAAACGTGATTCTAACCCCACACAATTCGTTTGTCGGAGAGGGCAATCATGTGCGCCTGATGCACGCGGTGCTGAAAAACCTGCGCCGCTATAGTATGGAGTGAAAAGGAAAATATATCGAATGTATCAATTTATTGTGTTTCTGCGCGCCATCGCGTGTATTCTGATTACGAATTCCCATCAGGAAGAAGTCTATCCGATCCGTATCCTCGCGAGCGGCGGCCTTCTTGGTGACGTGCTTTTCTTTGCGATTTCAGGCTACTGTTTGTATTCCTTGAAATATCAGAGCTTTGGCACCTGGTATTTCAAGCGTCTCAAGCGAGTGTATCTTCCCGTTTGGCTGACTGCTGGGACGCTGATTTTGACGAAGGTCTACGGTCATATTGGCTGGAAACGTGTGCTGGAGCTTATGCTCTATCCGACGCACTATCATTTTGTTGCGTCGATTTTGGTCCTGTATATCGTTTATTTCTTTCTTATGCGGTTTATCAATCAGAAGTCTGGGCGGGAGGATAAGCGTCTCATTGGTACGGCTGCGGCACTTGTTGTGCTGTATTTCGTGCTTTATTATACGGTATTTGACCGCAGTTATTATCACATCGATAACGTCAACGGAAAAATGATTTGGTGTCTGTTTATGCTTTCGATGCTGATTGGTGCGTATTTTCGTCGTAAAGAGGCGGTGTACATCAATAAGGGCGGCATCCTTCCGTGGGTTGCGACGGTTGTTTGTGGCGGATTGTACGCTATGACGAAATTGATATTTTCTCGCGGCCTGCTGCCCGTGTCTCTGCAATGGCTCAACCAGGTGACGATCATACTGCTTCTGATCTGTATCTTCCGATGCTTTATTGGTGTGGAGCAGTGGCTGAAGAATCTTCCATCCTCCGTCAAGACACCGGTTTTCCATATTGCAGATATGGCATTTGAGTTGTATTTGGCACAGGCGGTCATTATCCCCACGTTCAATACGGGAATCCCGACCTTCCCGAGAAATTTTATCATTGTTATCAGCATTACGTTCCTGTTTGCTTGGCTTGTGCACGTTACGACGGAGATCATCCTTGAGTTGACGGGAAAGATGTTCAAAAAAGGAACCTCCAAGCAATGAAAATACTTCTTGTCGCAACGGTACAGAGTCACATTTGTCAGTTTCATAAGCCTCTTGTAAATATGCTGCACGATCATGGCTGTGAGGTCCACGTTGCTGCGCGGAACAATCTTGCAGAAAAAAATGGGCTCAAGCTTGATTTCGTTGATCGGGTTTTTGAAGTCCCCTTTGAACGATCTCCGTTGAATAAGCACAATATTACCGCGTATAGAACGCTGAAGACAATTATTGATGCAGAGCAGTACGATGTGATCCATACCAATACGCCCGTGGGAGGGATATTGGGACGTCTTGCTTCCAGGAAGGCTCGGAGAGCGGGAGCAAGGGTCTTTTATACTGCACACGGCTTCCACTTTTTCCGTGGAGGGGCGAAGAAAAATTGGATGCTCTACTATCCGCTTGAAAAGTATATGTGCCGGTATACGGATACATTGCTCACCATTACGGATGAGGATTATCAGCTTGCAAAGAAGCTCTTTCGAGTGGATGTTGCACGTATTCATGGCGTGGGTGCTGATACGAGCCGCTATTTTCCGTATACGCAAGAGCAAGAAGCCCGGCTCCGTGAGGAGATGGGTTATGCGCTGTCTGACAAGATCCTGTTATGTACAGGGGAGCTCAATTCCAATAAGAATCAGATTACCGCAATACGTGCAATGCCGCGTGTGATAGAAGTACACCCCACAGCGAGATTGCTCCTTGCGGGAAACGGTGAAACGCGAGAACTTCTGTTGGCTGAAGCGGAGCGCCTTGGCTTACAAAAGCACGTAGAACTGCTCGGATACCGGACGGATTTGGAGCGATATGTGAATGCTGCGGATATCGTGCTTTCCTGCAGTATCAGGGAAGGGCTTCCGCTTAATATCATTGAGGGGATGCTTTGCGAAAAGCCAGTTGTGGCATCTGTGAACCGCGGTCACAGAGAACTTGTGACGGAGGACGTTACAGGCTTCCTGAGCGAAGCGCACGATGCGGACCGTTTTGCCGATTGCTGCATAAAATTGCTTGATTCTCCGGAGGTCATGCATGAATTTGGTGCTGCGGCAAGAATGCGTGCGCTTCAATATGCGGACACCGCAGTATATTACGAGTTAGAAGAACTGTATAGAAGGCATAATATCATATGACAGAATTTTTTCTTGTGATTGTCATTACACTGGGGCTTGCCTGGTTGATGCAGGAAACATATGTGGTATCACCGGGCTCCAGACTTACTGCGGCCAGGAATTGTTTGCTTTGGATCACAATCTTTCTGATGCTCGCGTTGTTTATTGGATTGCGAAAATATTATTACGACACGTATAACTATATCGTAGGTTATAATGGTGCACTGGGATTCCCTGAGGTCCTGGATGGGTTCAGCAGAAAACTGGGAGACAATCCGGGCTTTGTCCTTTTGAATGCAGTGTTTAAAACCTACGATGTTTCTCATCACGGATTTTTGCTGTTTTATGCCAGCGTTTCCGTGGGTGTCTTCCTGTATTTTATCAAAAGATACAGCAATAATGTGCTGCTCTCGTTATTCTTGCTGTTTGCTACAAATACCTATCTGCTTTCAGCTGCTGCGGTCAAGCAGTCCATAGCAATTGCCATCGGGCTTCTTGGCGTACAATTTGCGCTGGATGGAAAGTGGATTCGCTTTGCAGTCGCATTGTTCATTGCTGCAACATTTCACCCATACGTACTGTTGTTTGCTCTTGTACCGTTTTTGCTGTTCAGGCCATGGACGAGTGGAACCTATTTTTTGATTGCAGGATTTTTAGTTGCGGGCTTTGCGCTGGAGTCGTTGCTCGGCACGATTGTTGACATGACCTCCATGTTCGGAGATAACTATAATGAAGAAGATCTGATTGGTGAGGGGATCAATATCTTCCGCGTATTGGTCAGTAATGCTCCGCTGATTTTGACCTTTTTGTATCGGCGGCATATTTTTCAAAACAGTAGTCGGACGGAGAATCTGATGATTAACCTTGCAATGGTTAACGGCGCGATTATGTTTGTCGGACTGTTCGGCACAGCCATCTATTTCAGTCGTTTGGCAAACTATTTCACTGTATCGCAATGTATTGCATTACCTTGGATCTTAAGCAAACTGCCGACAAAGCATCGACAGTTCTTTACCGTACTTATGGTTGTCGGTTATACGGGATTCTTTTTGTATGCGAATGTGATGGTGAACGGATTTGATTCCGGCTTTGCACGAATTACAGTATTTGAGTATATCAATGAGTATATGTTGAAATAACGAGAAAAATGATAAGAATTTTACATGTAGTAACGGATATGCGGCGCGGTGGTTTGGAGACTATGCTTATGAATTACTACCGCCATATTGACCGTGAGCAGATTCAATTTGACTTTCTCACACATCGCGATTATCGTGGTGATTATGATGACGAGATTGAATCATTGGGAGGGCGGATATATCATATTTCCCGGTTGGTTCCGTGGAGTCGTTCATATAAACAGGCATTGCGTGCTTTTTTTATGACACACGCAGAATACAAATTGATTCATATTCATCAGGATTGCTTGAGTGGAGTAATATGTAGAATAGCAAAAGAATGTGGGGTCCACGTTCGAGTCGCACATAGTCACAGTACAAGTCAGAATAAAAACCTGAAATATCTGTTAAAATTGTATTACAAAAAGGGGATTCCACGGTATGCAACACATCTGCTTGCGTGCGGCAGAAAAGCCGGAGAGT
>JAGBZV010000220.1 GCA_017628075.1 Clostridia bacterium | reverse complement strand
ACTCAAATAAAACAAATAATCCGAACGACTCTCCAAGTAAGAGAATGTTCGGATTATTTTCATGTGGTCGGAGTGACAGGATTCGAACCTGCGGCATCGACGTCCCAAACGTCGCGCGCTACCAACTGCGCCACACCCCGATAAAATATTTGATTTTTTGACTGCGGTCGATCGGATCATCCCGTGCTCTTTATAGGAGGACTGCGCCAAAAGAACTTCTGCATCCAAAGGATATTATATCACAAATTTGCGAAAATGTCAAGGGAAAAAGATGTGACATGAGGTTTTACGCAAAATTAAAAATACAGATCGGAAATATTCCGATTTCTATTGACATTGCAAGGGAAATATGCTATTCTATACAAAAAGCAGATGCGGTGGCTTGTCGTACAAGCTCCGTATTTACAGACGAATTCAAATGAAAGGTCGTTTTTGTTACTGCAAAAGCAAGGTATTATTATGACAAATAAAAAGTGGTTTTCTGATGCACTCCTCATCAACCGTGATCCCATCTGGTATGGGGTACTAACGAATTGTGATTCCGCAGAAGCTGCAGAAGGCGCCCTGCGTTCCTTTTTTACGAAATTCACTGAACACAAAATTACAGACATACAGCTTTGCGTATTTGAAAACACCTCAATTATTCCATCCGATGCCGTTATGTGGCGCGGTCTGAAATATCTTCAGACGGAAGAAAACGGTATTCCCGTTTCTTATCCGGGGCTGGAGTATCTGTACCGCACGTATACGGAATTTGGTCTGGATCCGGTGCAGATCATTCTCGATACCGTGCGTGCAGGCGGAATTCGTCCGTGGATCACGCTTCGTATGAACGATGCACATTTCGGTTATGACGAAACGGCGTTTCTGCGCGACGATTTCTTCTACGTCGCAAAGGAAAACGGCTGGATGATCGGAGATCGGTACGGATACTTTGGCCATTGTCTGGACTATGGATGTGAGCCCGTTCGTGCGCGGATGCTGTCTTTCATTGGGGAAATTCTCGATAAATACGATATCTTCGGCCTGGAGCTTGATTTTATGCGTGAGATCTTCTCCTTTGACTATTTGAGCAATCCCAACTGCCGCGACCAGATGAATGGTTTTATTTCCGACGTACGTGCACTGTGTATGAAGGCCGGTGCGCGCAGAGGCCATCCCGTCCGTCTTATGGTGCGTGTCCCGCGCAGCATTGAGGATGCGTACGTATTTGGCTTTGACGTTGGAGCATGGGTAAGAAACGGCTGGATCGATGCCATCGTTCCGACACCGCGTTGGGAGATCGTCGACGATGCGATTCCCGTTGCTGCATGGAAGGCGTTGGTCGGAGAGGACGTCGCGGTATTTCCGGGGCTTGAGATCCTGTGTGTCAATCACAGTATGCTTACGCATGAAACGGCAAAGGCGTATTCTGCTGCGTGGAATACCCAGGGTGCTGACGGTCTGTATTTCAACAACCACGATTATGCTACTCCGGAGCACGTAAAGGTATACGGTTTGCATCGTGATACCGTTCTGGAGGGCTCGCGCAGATATATAGTGACCTATCAGGACATTGCTGCAGAGGGAAATCCGCAGTACTGGCCGCTTCCGATGACGGTGGACGGACAGGGGACGATGCAGCTTTGTATCGGTCCTGTCCGTAAGGGAGAGCGCTTGACGGTATATGCCAACGTGACGGACGGTGCACTTGCAATGCAGCTGGACGGACAGATGCTTGGCGAAGGTGAGCGGTGTACCGTGCTTGAGGAGCTGGACCTCTTTCACGCAGGCGAGAGGGTTGCTTTAACAGGTGACGGCTCTACATATCGATACAGTGCACCCGGCTTTGTAACCGCTGGCAGCGTTACGCTGACACTGCAGGGACACGGTGTGCTCGATTATCTGGAGTTCCGCATTGAAGCCGAGTGAATGGCTGTGCGGCTGCTCTGCGTATGTATCAAACGGATAGAAATCAAAAAACTGCCGTCGGATCATCCGACGGCAGTTTTTTGTATCTTTTCTTGCGTGTATTTGAACGGGATATGCTGCGGATACGGTCGTTTGCTTATCTCTTGAGCAGAACGTCCTTCTCGTATGCCTGGATCTCCTTGAACCAAGCAGTGTCGGCTGCGACACCGCAGGAAGCGCAGTATTCAGCCCAGATGTCACCGAAGGGCAGCGTCTTCATTTCCTCCTGCATGACCATCAGCTCGGTATACTTGTTTTCATTCTGAAGTGCGGCGAGCATTTCGTTTGGCGTGCAGAGCGCGGAAAGAAGTGCCTTCTGCCAGCTGCGGAAGCCGATAACCCACGCGGCAATACGGTTGATGGAGGCATCAAAATAGTCCAGTGCCATGAATACGCGGTCAAGTGCGTTGCAGCGGACGATCTCCTTGGCCATTTCCTTCGTTTCGTCGTCGAGGATCAGAACGTGGTCGGAGTCCCAGCGAATACCGCGTGTGATATGGAGTGCGATCTCCGGATAGAAGCAGAGCAGGGCAGGGATCTTATCGGATACGACCTCGGTCGGATGGTAGTGACCGTTGTCCATCAGCGGAAGAACGCCGTCGTGCGATGCGGCAAAGGACAGTGTGAATTCTGCAGAACCTGCAGTATATGCTTCCACACCGATGCCAAACACCTTGGATTCCACGCAGACCTTGACGAGGTTGCGATCAAACGGCTCCTCCAGGATTGCTTCGATGGATTCCTTATAGCGCATACGCGGGCCCATGCGGTCAGCGGGAACGTCCTTGAATCCGTCGCCGATCCAGATATTCATGACGCAGGGATAGCCTGTTTCGCGTGCAAAATACTCGGAGATGCGAATGCAGGCGCGGCCGTGCTCGATCCAGAATGCGCGGACCTCATCATCGGGGCTGGACAGCGTCAGACCGTCGCGGGATGCCATCGGATGGGAGAAGAAGGTGGGGTTGAAGTCGATACCCATATCGTACTTCTTTGCAAGCTCTACCCACTTTGCAAAATGCTTGGGGGCGATCTTGTCACGGTCTACGAATTCGCCATCCTCAAAGATCGCATAGCAGGCGTGAACGTTGAGCTTCTTCTTGCCGGGGCAGAGGGACATTGCCTTTTCCATATCAGCGAGAAGCTGTGCAGGGGTGGTTGCCTTGCCGGGGTAGTTACCGGTCGTCTGGATACCGCCGGAGAGGGGGCCGTCATGGTCGAAGCCGATGACGTCGTCGCCCTGCCAGCAATGCAGTGCAACGGGGATGTTCTTCAGCTTTGCGATGGCAGCATCGGTATCCACACCGTATGCGGCATACATCGCCTTTGCGGATTCATATCTGGTCATGGTCGGGTACTCCTTTTGTATGTTTATTGAAAATCACTGTTACAGCAGAAAAGCGTATGAAGCTTGGTGGGGGCTCCGATCACTCGGTGACAACGCCTTTTTTGAGGATGACGTTTGCATAGAGTGCGGACTCACCGGTTTGAATGACGCAGTATGCCTGCTTTGCACGCTCATAGAATGCAAAGCGCTCGATCATTTCGGGGGCTTCGCTGGTGTAGGGCTTGATGAGTGCTGCATAGGTGTCCCAGATGGGGGTTTCCACGGTGTCACCGGGCACCTTTTCCATCAGATATACGGGCTTTGCGTAGGTATCAAGCGGGAACAGCTTCAGCATTGCCTCCAGCAGGGCGGGGGCGTCGTGTCCGTCGCAGCGGACGAGGCGCTGTGCCATAGAAGCACCGGGGAAGTTGCCGTCACCGATAACGATCTCGTCACCGTGTCCCATTTCTGCCATGATCTTCAGCAGCTCGGGGGAAATGATTTTCGGAATT
>JAGBZV010000219.1 GCA_017628075.1 Clostridia bacterium | reverse complement strand
TGATTTTCTCCATGGCGGTGTCCTTCAGCATCAGCAGTTCCATCTCCATGATTTTCCTCGGCATCATCCCGGTTATGGCGTTTCTGCTGATTCTGATCGTCAGAAAGGTACATCCCGTGTTTACCCGTGTTTTCCGCACTTATGACGAGCTGAATAACGTGGTGCAGGAAAATGTCCGCGGCATCCGTGTGGTAAAATCCTTCAATCAGGAAGACCACGAGATCGCAAAGTTCAAGGGAATCTCGAAGAACATTTACAGCGATTTCGCAAAGGGTGAACAGCTTTTGGCATTCAACTCTCCCATCATGCAGTTCTTCATGTATGCGTCCATGATCCTCATTTCGTGGATCGGTGCAAAGGCAATCATTGCCAGCGGAAACAATGCCGCACTTGGCATGACAACGGGCGACCTGACCGCAATGTTTGCGTATGCGCTGCAGATTCTCATGAGCCTGATGGCGCTGTCCATGGTATTTGCCATGATGACCATCTCCCTTGCTTCCGCACGCCGTATCGCGGAAATTCTGGACGAGAAGACCGATATCGCAAATCCGGAAAACCCCGAGATGACGGTAAAAGACGGCTCTATCCGCTTTGAAGGCGTGGACTTCGTGTATGCATCCAAAGCAGACAAAAAGGTGCTGGACAATGTCAATCTGTCGATCGCTTCGGGTGAAACTGTCGGCATCATCGGCGGTACCGGTTCGTCCAAATCCAGTCTTGTTCAGCTGATCCCCCGTCTGTATGACGTAACGGGCGGACGGCTTACGCTTGGCGGTATCGACGTAAGAAACTATGATCTGGATGTGCTCCGCAACGCCGTTGCTATGGTGCTGCAGAAGAACGAGCTGTTTTCCGGCACGATCAAAGAAAATCTTCGCTGGGGCAACGAAAACGCCACTGACGAAGAGATCGAGCACGTATGCCGGCTTGCCTGTGCCGACGAATTTATCCAGGGTTTCCCGGATAAGTACGATACGTATATCGAGCAGGGCGGTACCAACGTATCCGGCGGTCAGAAGCAGCGTCTCTGAATTGCCCGCGCACTGCTAAAAAAGCCGAAGGTTCTGATCCTCGACGACTCCACAAGCGCGGTGGACACCAAAACCGACGCTTCCATTCAGAGGGCGTTCGCGGAGTTTATACCCGATATTACAAAAATTATCATTGCACAGCGTATCAGCTCGGTTCAGCACGCCGATCAGATCATCGTTCTGGATGACGGTAAAGTTGTTGCTGTGGGCAAGCACGCGGAGCTTCTGAAGAGCTGCGACATCTACCGTGAAGTCTATACATCTCAGAAAAAAGGAGGGGATGATCATGAATAAGAAAGGAAAAATGCCTCCGATGGGAAAAATGCCCGAAGGTATGCCTCCGAGAGCGCATTTTGACCCCAAAACGCTTGGCAGACTCCTTTCTTACATGAAAGACTACAAAGGACAGCTGATCTTTGTCGTTGTCTGCATCCTGCTCAGCTCCATTGCATCTGCAGTATCCTCTCTGTTCCTGCAGTCCCTCATTGACGATTACATTGTCCCCCTGCTCAGCACCTCGACCCCTGTATTTACGGTACTT
>JAGBZV010000218.1 GCA_017628075.1 Clostridia bacterium | reverse complement strand
TCCGGGGAGAATCTCTCCGAGCGAGCATTTTATGAGTTGGTTACTTTATAACCGGGGCAGCGCCTCCGACTGCGGAAACTGCCATTTTTGTGCGGCGTACAGCGACGGCACAACAAGCTTGTGAAAAGGTCAATAAGAGTAGTAAAAGTACACCCTTGCTTCAAAAGAGAACTGTGACTATATAGACTCTGATACCCTTGAATGGACCGATACGGATTCTGTGTCCGATCAATGCCTCATCCCGCGCGGGAGGAGGTGCTTTGGCGATATACAGAGTCTTGTTCTCGACAGGATCTGCCTTTTTCAAACGGTGTTGTGCATGTGGGCCCCCGCCTTCGCACAGCACCGTTTTTTTGTCCGCAGACGGCACGCGCCGCGTTTCGGACGCTTATTCCATACGAGAAAGGGGCCTTCCCGTGCAGGAAGGCAAGGTCAGAACCCAATGCAGAAGATCATTGAGCTTCACAACATCATCAAAGAATTTGACGGCGAGCGTGTTCTTGACAACATCGACCTCGACATATTTGACAAGGAGTTCATTACCATTCTTGGCCCCTCCGGCTGCGGTAAAACGACGACGCTGCGTATCATCGGCGGCTTTGAAACGCCCGATACCGGTGACTGCCTTTTTGAGGGCAAGCGCATCAACGACGTGCCGGCATACCGCCGCCACGTCAACACGGTGTTCCAGAAATATGCGCTGTTCCCGCACCTCAATGTGTTTGAAAATATTGCGTTTGCTCTGCGTCTGCAGAAGGTGCCGGAGGCAGAAATCATTTCCCGCGTCCGCGAGATGCTGGATATGGTCGCCCTGCGCGGCTTTGAGCACAAAAACGTCAATTATCTGTCGGGCGGTCAGCAGCAGCGCGTTGCCATTGCGCGCGCACTGATCAGCCATCCGCGCGTGCTTCTTCTGGATGAACCGCTCGGCGCACTGGATCTCAAGCTGCGCAAGGATATGCAGAACGAGCTGAAGAACATTCAGCAGCGTACCGGCATTACGTTTATTTACGTCACGCACGACCAGGAGGAGGCGCTGACGATGTCCGATACGGTCGTCGTTATGGCAGACGGAAAGATTCAGCAGGTCGGTACGCCCATTGATATTTACAATGAGCCGGTCAATGCGTTCGTTGCGGATTTTATCGGTGAATCCAATATTCTTGACGGCGTTCTGCTCGCAGACGGACGGGTTCGCTTCTGCGGAAAGGAGTTCGTGTGCGTAGACGGCGGCTTTGCTCCCACCGAGCCCGTTGACGTCGTTGTGCGTCCGGAGGACGTGGATTTCGTCGCACCGGAAAAGGGTATGCTTACCGGTGTTGTCAATTCCGTTACCTTCAAGGGTGTGCACTACGAGTTTATCGTCGATATCGGAGGCTTTAAATGGATGATCCAATCCACAGATTTCGTCGATCAGAACGAGCGCATCGGTCTTTCCATTGATCCCGATGCAATCCATATCATGCACAAATCCGAGTATTCCGGCAAGTACGGAGATTATTCTTCCTTCTCCGATGAGCTGGACAGTCTTTCTGACGTCGGAACCGTTGAGGAGGAATAAGCGCCGATGAAAAAGAAGCTATCTGCCGGCGCAGCAGTTGCCTCTCCGCATATTGTGTGGACGGTGCTGTTTATCGTGGCGCCGCTGCTGTTTGTCATTTATTATGCGTTTACCTCGCCCGAGGGCGGCTTTACGCTGGACAATATCCTCGGTCTGACCGAATACGCCGATATTTTCCGCACCTCCATTGAAATGTCCGTCATTGCGACGTTTGTGTGCTTCCTTGTCGGCTATCCGCTTGCGTATTTCATGGCACGCTCCACGGAGCGCCAGAAGAAGATCTATATGATCCTTCTGATGCTTCCGATGTGGACAAATCTTTTGATCCGTACGTATTCCATGATGGCGATTCTTGATGACGGAGGCTTCCTCAATTCGATTCTGCTTGCCATGGATATGGCACCCGTCCACATCGTTGGTACAAAGGGCGCCGTGATCTTCGGTATTGTATACGACTTCTTCCCGTATATGGTGCTCCCCATTTACACAACGATCTCCAAAATTGACCGCAGACTCATTGAGGCTGCCAATGACCTTGGCTGCAATAACGCACAGGTCATGCTGCGCGTCATTCTTCCGCTGTCCAAGGCTGGTATTGTTTCCGGTATCACCATGGTTTTCGTGCCGTCTATTTCGACCTTCTATATTTCCCAAAAGCTCGGCGGAGGTACGTTTGAGCTTATCGGTGATACGATTGAGCGGCAGTTCCAGAGCTATTCTACCTATAATATCGGTGCCGCAATCTCCCTGGTCATGATGCTGCTCATTCTCCTGTCGCTTGCCGTGATGAACCGCTTTTCCGACGGTGAGGAAACCAGACCGATCAAGCGATGAGCATCCGATGACCGATTCCAAGAAAGGAAACGATAAGCCCAATGAAATATTTTTCGAAAATTTATATTGCGCTGGTGTTTTTGCTGCTGTATATCCCGATTCTCGTGCTGATGCTCTTCTCCTTTAACAAGACGAGCAATACGGGCGCGTTTGACGGATTTTCGCTGTATTGGTACCGGGAGCTGTTCCGGAGTCCCGAGGCGTTCAACGCTTTGAAAAATACGTTGATTCTGGCAGTCAGCACTGCGCTGATTTCCACGGTGATCGGTACTGTTGCCGCTGTCGGCATGGTGAAGATGAAAAGCCGCGTATTCCGCGCTCTTTTGCAGAGTGTGACCAATATTCCGATGATGAACCCCGAGATCGTTACCGGTATTTCCATGATGCTTCTGTTTGTTGCCATCGGAACGTTTCTCGGTCTTGCGGATAAGCTCTCCTTTTGGACGATGCTGATCTCGCACGTGACCTTCTGTCTGCCGTACGTGATTCTCTCCGTTCTGCCGCGCGTGCGTGCGATGGATAAATCCATTCCCGAGGCGGCGCAGGACCTTGGCTGCACGCCCGTGCAGTCCTTCTTCAAGGTTGAGCTGCCGATGATCATGCCAGGTATTGTTTCCGGTATGATTATGGCGTTTACGCTGTCCCTGGATGACTTTGTTATCAGCTATTTCACGAACGGAAACGATTTCCAGACGCTTCCGCTTCTCATCTACTCGATGACGAAAAAAGAGGTCAAGCCGGACATCTATGCGCTGTCCACGCTGATGATCCTTGCGGTTACCGTGCTGCTGATTCTTTCCAACTTCTCTGGCTCCGGTGACGATATTGCGCGCCGCCGTCACGAAAAGAAGCTGCGCCGTGCAGAAAAGGCAGCCAAACAGACACCCGCCAATGCGGGGAAGCATTGATGGAGGTATAAGATGAACGATCGTGTATTCATAAAATATCTCCGCATTGCCGCGCTCATCTTCGTGCTTGTGCTGTGTGCGTCGGCGCTGTCCTCGTGCTTCGGGGGTACGGATGAGGTCGTTGTTCTCAACGTATATAACTGGGGACAGTATATATCGGATGGCTCCGAGGGCTGCGACGACGTCAACGCGATGTTTGAGGAGTGGTTTGAGGAAAACTACGCTGAGCAGTACGGCTTTTCCGTTTCGGTAAACTATACCACCTACGCCTCCAATGAGGATATGTATAATAAGCTTCGTTCGGGCGCGGCCTCGTACGACGTCATTTTCCCGTCGGACTATATGGTGCAAAGACTCATTGCAGAGGGACTTTTAGAGCCGCTTAACTTCGATAACATTCCCAACTACGAGCACATTGATCCGAGCTTCCGCGATCTGTTTTACGATCCGGACAATACGTATTCTGTACCGTATATGTTCGGTATGATCGGCGTGATCTACAATACGCTTGCAGTCGATGAGGCGGATACCGGCTCGTGGGATCTGATGTGGAACGAAGCGTACCGCGGCAAGATCCTGCAGTTCAATAATCCGCGTGATGCGTTTGGAACGGCGATGTATTGGCTCGGTATCGACGTCAATACAGAGGACGTTTCGGAGTGGCAGCGGGCACTTGAGCGCCTGCAGCAGCAAAAGCCGCTTGTGCAGAGCTACGTCATGGACGAAATCTTCAATAAAATGAAGAACGGCTCGGCATCGGTTGCGGCGTATTACGTCGGTGACTTTTTGACGATGTATGAGTCCAACGATATGCTTGCCTTCTATTATCCGGAGGAGGGCACGAACGAGTACGTCGATGCGATGTGTATTCCGACCTGTGCGCGCAATAAGGAGCTTGCGGAGCTGTATATCAACTTCCTCTGCTCGGAGGAGGCGGCGGTAGCCAATGCCGCATATACCTATTACGGCTCTCCGCATCTTCTCGTCCGCGAAAACGAGGATTATATTGCGTCCATCACCGAGGTGCATCCCGATGCAATGTCGCTCATTTATCCCGGCGAATCGGAGAGGGTTCCGGCCTCCTACTACCATACGCTCAGCGATCGTATGCTGTCCGTGCAGAATGAGCTGTGGTCGCAGCTGAAGATCGAATCCACCCAAAGCACTTGGATTCCCATCACTGCATGGTCGATCGTCGTTGTGCTTCTCGTCTTCCTTGGTCAGGGAATGATCCGCCGGAAGATCAGAGAAAGCAGATATTGATTTTCTGCATTCCGAAAGCGTGTGAACTATAAAAGAATGACCGGGCTGCCGCAAGTTTTCAACTTGCAGCAGCCCCTTGGTTTGTCCTGAAAAATAAAAAAAGAACACGCACCGGGAATCCCGATGCGTGTCTGGTGCTCCATCGGAGAGTCGAACTCCGGACACCTTGATTAAAAGTCAAGTGCTCTGCCATCTGAGCTAATGGGGCATCACTATTCATCATAGCCTTAATATGATACCATAATTTCGCCTTTTTGTCAAGAGGTTTTTGAAAAAAAGAACGAGATGCAGGGCAAATTCGAAATTGCAGAGCAGGGGATGATGCCGTATCTGTGCTGTCGGAAACGGAGGCGGTGCATGATTTACAAAACACCCGATTCTCAAGCATAGCGCCAAAGCAATGCTATTACCTATCGCATCCCCCTTGCTTTGTGACACCACGGAGGAAACCGAACGGTCGTGAACGGAGAGATGCCGTCTTTTTTTTATAAAACTACTTGACAAGGCCCTGGTTTTATGGTATCATGATACCAAAAAAATAGATACGGACCGTGCTCTGCGGTGCGGTGTGCCGTACGAGGGAGGATTCTGAATTGAAGACGGAAGCGTTGCCCGTGCGCGGCAGATATCGGCATTTCAAGGGCATGGAATACGAGGTTCTCGGCACTGCGCATCATTCGGAAACGATGGAGGATATGGTCGTATATCGTGCGCTGTATGGCGATGGTGAGATGTGGGTGCGTCCTGCGTCCATGTGGAACGAAACGGTTGAACGAAACGGAGTGGCCTATCAGCGCTTTACGCTGATTGAGGCTTATCAATAAAATAATATGAATTGGAGCGATCAGATATGAAGCATCAGGATGCAATGGCGCTGCTAAAAACGGAGTTCATTTTCTACTCGCAGTGGTGTTTCGTTCAGGGCGGTGTTAACGGTGATATCGACTTTCATGAGGCGAAGCGCGAGGAGATGCTGCGGGTTGCTGGCTATCACCGTGATATGCAGGCTGCCGGGGTGAAGATCCACAGCTTTGATATTGACAGCGGCTGGCGCGGCGTCAATACCTTTGACCCCGTTGACGTGGACAGGGTGCTGAAGGCGTTTTTCGATGC
Organism: Clostridia bacterium; assembly: GCA_017628075.1. Classification (GTDB taxonomy): domain Bacteria; phylum Bacillota; class Clostridia; order Oscillospirales; family CAG-272; genus RGIG3925. The sequence continues at coordinate 5,945 of JAGBZV010000218.1, read as the reverse complement.
GTGTCCCGACGGCTATCTGCTGCCCAGAATCACGACGTTCAATGCGGGCCATGCGTGGCTGCGTGCGCATCCGGACGATATCTGCGTATACGGGACGGCAGCAGATGCATCGCGCGAGGCGCTGGTTGCAATGGTTGGCACGGACAAGCAGAACGGCTATGAGGATGACGGTGTCGTTTGTATCGGACAGCACAGCTTTGCCTCCGACATATGGAGGGAGGATGCATTGTCGATTCTGCGGCAGGTGATCCGGCATATCGAGGATTCTCCGTATGCGGACCGTATTATCGGTTACCACATCGGATACGGTAAATGCGGTGAAACGCACTTTTGGGGGACCGGCATAGATCACAGCGCTGCAAACAAGAAGCGGTTTTACCGGTTCGGAATCGATAAATACGGCTCTGCCGAGGCGCTTGCGGCTGCATGGGGAATGGACTGCGTGACGGCAGAGTGCGTTCCGCTGCCCAGACGTGAGGATCTGAAAGAAAAGGGCGCAACTCTGCAGGAATTCTATTTGACGGGAAGACAGGCGCACAGAGATTATTTTGAGTATCTGGCGCATCTTTCTCATTCTATCGTCGGTGATTTCTGTCGGACTGTCAAGGAGATGACCGGTAAGGTAGTCGGTATGTTCCACGGTTACTATCTCTGGGGCGATCCGCAGATCCACGGACATCTGGATCTTGGGTGGCTGCTTGATGATCCGAATATAGACTTTATGGCTGCGCCCAAGGCGTATTACCGTACCGGATACGGAGAGCCGGGCTGTGCGCACGGTATTCCCCATTCGGTCAACCGTAAGAAGCTTTGGGTGGATGAGCTGGATAACAGAACGCATATGCTTCTTTCCGGCCGGTCGGACGACGAGATAAAGGACTTGTTTATACGCGAATGCGGAGGCGGTGCCGCGACTCCGGAGGAAACCATATGGGTTATGTGGCGCGAATTTGCCAGAAATGAGATGGCAGGCTCCGCATATTGGTGGATGGACCTTGGCCAGGCTTGGTACGATGATCCGATCCTGCACGCTGAAATGAAAAAGCTCTTAGACATGAAGCACAGGATCTGCGGAATGAAGCGGGAGAGCATTTCTGAAATCCTGCTTGTCATAGATGAAAATGCGTTTTTGCATACCAGGACAGACCGTGTCTTCAACGGACGTGCGTTCCTTGACACCGTGTCAGAGGTGGCAAGCTCCGGTACACCGTACGATATCTACCGAGTGGGAGATCTTGACGAAATCGATTTGTCGCGCTATAAGCTGGTCGTCTTTTTGAATCCGGTGGATATCACCGCCGAGCAGCTTCGCGCATATCCGTTTGCCCCCGGCACACACTTCCTGTGGAATTATCTTCCGGGCGGAAGTGCAGAGGAGGCGATGAAGATCACGGGTATGCAGGTCCGTGAAACGGGATGTGCGGACGTCTTTCCGTATCTTGAGATCCTGCCGGGTGACGGAATCACCGTATGGGAAACGTACCGGGAGCCTTCAAAGCCCTTGGGACTTGGTCTGTTTTATTCCGATAAGGATGTGGAGGCGGGGGCGAATGCCCTTCACGGGCTTCCTGCCACCGGAATCCGGACCGCATCCAGGGGCGCACACACCGTATGCACGGTTCCGGCACCGGGAAGGGAGCTGATCCGTCGGCTCGGAGAGGGCGCGGGATGCCGCTTCTATGCGCCTGTCGGACAGTACGTATACGGTGACAGCCGATTCCTCGCAGTCTTTTACGAGGGCGGATATCGCTTTGCATTGACACAAGACTGAAAATGGAAAAGATCCGGCCCGTGCTGTAGCCGGATGCAGGTGCCCTCGCAATGGTAGCATCTGCCATTCTGTAAGTTTTGCGGCAGCGAGATTGCTTTGGGGGCGTTGAAGTCTTGGGAATAAAATAAAGAAAGGGGCTTTCGCGGTAGCGAAAGCCATGGTAAGAAACAAGATGATGGTAACGATTTCTCATCCGTATATGGTGTTTCCTGTCAGATGTGAGGCAGATGCCAAGAAGCTGCTGTTCCTTACGGACGGAGCACTTGTATATGAGTCAGACATTGCGCTGGACGCAGAGAATCCGGATTTCTACGCATATCTGGATGTGCAGCGCTTTGAGGGAATGAGCCTTGAGCTGGTCGCAGAGCCGGAAACGGAGCTGTCGTTTCGCTGGGCGGATACCGTTGACCGCCCGGACCTCTACCATGAGCCGTATCGGCCGCTGTATCATTTCACGGAAAGAAACGGATGGCTGAACGATCCAAACGGACTCGTGAAGATTGGGGATACCTATCATATGTTCTATCAGCAGAATCCTGCTGCGCCGAGATGGGGAAATATGCACTGGGGACACGCGACCTCACCCGATATGATCCATTGGACACAGCACGAAAGTGCGCTTTTCCCTGACGAAATGGGAACCATGTTTTCCGGTTCCGGTATCGTTGATACGGAGGGCAGAGCGGGATTTGGACGAGGAGCAGCGCTGTTTTTCTATACTGCCGCCGGCGGAACCTCCCTCCGCTCCAAGGACGCCCCGTTTACCCAGTGCCTGGCATATTCTGTGGACGGCGGAAAAACGCTCGTCAAGTATGAGGGGAATCCCGTGATTCCTCATATCATCGGCGGAAACCGTGATCCCAAGGTCATCTACTGCGAGGAGCTTGGAAAGTATGTCTGCGCGCTGTATCTGGACGGCAATACCTATGCGCTTTTGACGTCGGACGATTTTTTGCACTGGACGGAGCTTCAGCGCATCGAGATCCCCGGTGATGGGGAATGTCCGGATTTCTACCCCCTTTCCGTGGAGAACGAGCCCGGCGTGCGAAAATGGGTGCTCTCCGGTGCCTCCGCACGGTATCTGGTCGGTGATATGATAGACGGACGATTTGTGCCGTCGCAGGAGGTCCGTGCCATGCACACAGGCTCGTGCGGATATGCGGCACAGACGTATTCCCTTGAAGGAGATAGCCGGCGCATCAACGTGGTGTGGGAGCCGGTGACCTTCCCCGGTGGTGCACCGTTCTGCTCTCAGATGGGAATTCCTGTGACGCACGCGCTTCGGCGCGGTGCAGACGGGGACTATTATCTGCACGCTTCTCCCATCCAGGAAGCAAAAAAGCTGCGAGGCACAGCATACGTGCCCGGAAAGGCGTGCGATGGATACCGCACGCAGCTCCGCGATGCGGCAAACGAGCTCTCCATGACAGTACCTGCGGCAGGCGCTGAGATCTGTCTTCGTATGCTGGGTATTGAGATCGTCATTGACCGTGCGGCGGGCGTCGTGCGCCTCGGTGAAAAGACCATGCCGCTTGGAGCGGTCAACGGAAGATACAAAATACGGATGTACACCGACACCTGTACGGTGACGATGTTCTCAGAAACGCATTACGCAACCTTTGCTGCCATAGCGGACGAAACGGCGCTTCAGCTGACGCTGTCCGGCGATGAGGACGTGGAGCTGTCTGTTTGGCCGCTGTCGCATATTCACAAATAATTGCCGTGCGAAATGCGGCGACAACGGAAATCTGAGCGAAAAATTGTCTTCTGATGCAAGAAAATTAAAAAAATATCAAAAAACTTGCTTAAGGTACTTGACAAAACGAAAAAATCTGTTACAATAATAATAAGGCCAAGGAGATATTTAAAATTCTCCGCGGAAAATCTTGGAGGTGAAATCATGGCTTATATCATTACCGATGATTGCATTGCTTGCGGTTCTTGCGAAAGCGAATGCCCGACGAATGCAATTGCAGAAGAGGATGGCAAGTTCGTCATCAATGCTGATGAATGCATCGACTGCGGCACCTGTGCAGGCGTTTGCCCTGTTGAGGCTCCCAAGCCCGAATAATTCGTCAACAAACGGAACGATGGCTGCTGTGCGGTAAGTGCAGCAGCCATTTTTCATTATACACAGAACCGGAGGAACCTTTATGGCACAGTGGACCGAAAAAACAGAGGATATCAACGAGCAGCTGACTCTGACGTCTGCTGTGGGCGGACTGACGTTTGGTACGGATGCCTATCTCCTGTCTGCATACGTGCGCCGTAGGCCGCACGGGCGTGCGGTGGACCTAGGGTCCGGGACGGGCGTGATCGCGCTTCTGTGCGCCTCCAGGGGGGCGTTTGCTCGTATTCACGCGGTAGAGCTGCAGCCGGAGTTCGGCGCGCTGATCGCACGCAATGCGGCGGATAACGATCTGTCCGATCGGATTGTCCCCGTCGTCTGTGACGTTCGCTCCTTGACGGCGGCAGACGTAGGCGGTGAGGTCGATGCGGTGTTTTCCAATCCTCCGTATATGCGTGCCGGCGCGGGCTTTGGCAATACGCTGGAGGCTTTGGAGATCGCGCGGCACGAGGTTTGCGGAGGCATTGCGGATTTTTGCCTTGCGGCGGCACGGATACTGAAGTTCGGCGGCTATTTTACGGTCGTGTTCCGACCGGATCGTGAGGCAGAGCTCCTTTGCGCGCTTTCTGCGGCAGGACTGACACCCAAGCGTATGACAACGGTTTATGCCTCCGAGCATCACAGGCCGTGTCTGATCCTGGTCGAGGCAAAAAAGGGAGCCGCCCCCGGGATGTTCGTTACAAAACCCTTGCTTTTGGCAGATGCGGACGGAAATGAGAGTGCCGCGTGCCGCTATATTTACGAAAACGGAGCGTTTCATGAGCAGTATCAAAACCCATGAGTATGAAAAGCCGGGAATTCTGCCGGATGTGGAGGATGCCGGAAAAGAGGAAAAAAACCGCATTGAGCCATCCACGCTGTATCTCGTCGCAACGCCGATCGGCAATCTGGCCGATCTTTCGGCGCGTGCGTTGAAGGTTCTGTCCGGTGTTGACTTTATTGCGGCCGAGGACACGCGCAATTCTACAAAGCTGTTGTCCTGTTTCGATATCCACCGTCCGCTCGTCAGCTATTTTGAGCACAATAAGCGGCAGCGCGGTGAGGAGATCGTCGGACGGCTGGAGCGCGGTGAATGCTGCGCGCTGATTACAGATGCCGGCACGCCGGCAATTTCCGATCCCGGAGAGGATCTGGTGCGGCTGTGCGCGGAGCGCGGAATCCGCGTCATCAGCGTGCCGGGCTGCTGTGCGGCGATCACCGCACTGACGCTGTCGGGCCTGCCGACGGGGCGGTTTGTATTTGAGGGATTTCTCTCGACACAAAAAAGCGAGCGCAGATGCCGTCTGGAGGCACTGAAAACAGAAGAACGTACGATCATCTTCTACGAGGCACCGCACAAGCTGCGTGCTACGCTTGCGGATTTTTTGGCATATTTCGGTAAGGACAGACCGATTGCGCTGTGCAGAGAGCTGACCAAGCGCAACGAGGAAGCGATGCGCACGACGCTTGGCTGTGCGGTGGAATATTACGACACGCACGATCCGCGCGGGGAATATGTGCTGATCGTCGGCGGCTGTCCCACAGGGACGGTACAGGCGTTGGCCGAATGGTCGGAAATGACACCTGCCCAACACGTGGAGGCATATCTTGAGGAGCACCCGGAGGCAAAGAAGCTGGATGCCATCAAGGCTGTTGCAAAGCTGCGCGGCGTGTCAAGAAATGAGATTTACCGCGCCGTATTGGATGCGGAGGACGAGCTTGAGTGATTCGGACGAAATTTCGATTATGTATTTGACAAGCTTTCTGTTTTGTGATATAATAGTACCAACTCAGTATTTTTGTTGAAAATTGCTGTGATTACATAAGAAAAGGCGGACAACTCTATGAAAAAAATGCTGCTTATATTACTTGCTGCAATCGTGTTGCTTGGCATGACGGCCTGCGCTGCATTGGGCGGCGGCACGGAAACAGGTGCGGATACAGGGGAGACGACCTGTACTGCATCGGGCGATGGCACAGATACGGATACGGATGATGAGGGGCCGATCGAATATCCCTTTGATCCGTCAGAGGCCTTTGACTTTATTCTGGAAAAGGAGTCCGGTG
>JAGBZV010000217.1 GCA_017628075.1 Clostridia bacterium | reverse complement strand
CCACTCCTCTGCCAAACGCTCCACGAAAAGCACAGCCCTGACAATCATGTCAAGGCTGTGCCGTTTTACCCGGAGGTCGTTATTTCTCCAAGCGCTATTCGATGTCAAATGTCCCGTTCCTTTTACAGTTCAAACGTCTCAACAGTCATGTGGTCGTCCTTGATCTTGGCACATACAAGCGTACGCTCCCGAATCTCAACACGCTCTGCGCACGCGCCGGATACGACCGTCACCGTTTTCACGTTGCCCTTTGTCGTCCAGTCGGTATTGAGCATTTTCACAGTCTTCTCGTCGCCGTCCTCCCATACGTTCCAGAAAACCTCTCCGGATTCATCCACAACGTAGGTATCGCTCATGCTGTTCTTCGCAAGGAGCTCGGTCCAGCACGCACAGAATTTCTGGAATTTATTATGGCCCGGATACGCCCAAAGGGTAAACAGATATACCCAGCCATCTCCGATACGATTGCGAACCAGCATCGGCTGTCCATTGTCCTGATCCCACGCCACGACCTCTGCTCCGCAAAGCTCAATATCGGCAAGAATCGGCTCTCCATCTTCATCCTCAGATTTGTACGGTGCAGCTGAGAGCTCCGGCTCCTGCATGGTGTGCCAATCCTTGCACATCCACTGGCCGCTGTAGCGCTTACCCTTGCCATTGACCTTAATTCCGCAGAGCTCGCTCAGATCGCCGTCGTTCCACAGTGCCAGATCATCCAGATCCTGCAGCAGGAACTTTCTTGACACATGGGTACTCATTTCCGGAAGACCTGTCAGCAAAATGCCGCCGTTCTCCACATACTTCCTGAGCTTTTGGTAATCCTCCTCGATCATGGTATTCCAGCCCAAATTCAGCAAAAGCTTGTAGTTGCACATAAAGTCTGCCGTTGATTCGATCGGAATGGTATCGAAGTCGCCGTAGGGTGTTCCGGCAAAGAAGATATGCTTCTTATCGTATTGCTGACGCAGCGGTGTCGCATCAGCGCCGGGTGTCAGAACCTCAATGACGTGTCTGTACTTTTCAGGCTGCATATACGCCCATTCGGGGGAACCGTCGCTGATATGGCCCCACAGATGTCTTTTTTTATCTTCCTCAATGACAGCACTGTAATTGCTTGCGGCATAACGTCCCTCAAGCACCGCGAGGTTTCTTATCAAGGTGCCTCTGCGCGGATGTGTTTTGACAAACTTGAAGAAGCTGCGCGTCATATCACGCTTGCCCTTTGTAAGAGCATCTCTCCAGGTCTGTCTTTCCTCCTTGAACAGAGAGAACAGAGAGTCTTCCTCGTATATCGTTTCAGCACCCATCAGCCACGGCTGCATCAGGGACAGGAAATACTGTCCAAGGTGCGTTTCCTTATACGGAGTATAGTAGTGCTGAATTGCAATATGGACACCCCACCGTCCGTCCTTGAGCGCATTGGATGCGCCGCGGACCGTGCTCAGCAGTGCCGTGGTATCTCCACCCATGGTTTCCGCTCTGATAAAATCAATGCCTGCGAGATATGAATATTTGATTCCCATACCGGAATCTCCAAAACCGATACGCATTTTACCGTCTGTCAATTTGCGAAGTTTATCAATTTCAGCCTTCATATATGCGGTAAATTGCTCGCTTGCGTCCTTCGTATCCTTTGCAGAGCCCTCCGGCGGGAAGTTGGCTGCATACCATACTACGGTACCGGAATGCTCGTGGGATCCAGCCTCATCGAGCATATCACCTGCGGATGCAACCAATGGTCTGTACAAATGGTCCATCTGCGCAGAAACGTACAGCTCATGCTCCTTACAAAATGCGCCCCAGTGTCTTATGCGAGCTTCATGCTCCTCCGCAGTCGTTCTTGCTCCATAGAAATCTCGGAACGACACAAAGTTACACAGCCTTGTACGGTACGTATAATCCAGCAGCCAATCCATATAACCACTGTCATCATGAGGAACTACCGTCATGTCGTATCCGACCTTTACGGGAATTGGCTCCTCCTCGATGTCGTATACGGTAACAGTTGTGCTTCCCGCATGTGTTCTGATTGTATTCTCACCAATTTTCGTCGCTTCAATGGCAAACTCGTTCCATCCCGGCTGGCAGCAAACTGTCTGCTGTGCGCAGCCGTTGATGCTTACGCAAATATCGTCCTGGCGCACGGCAAAAACCTTGCCGAACAGTCGCTCACTCTTGAGCACCCATTCGGGGATGCTAAGCTGGCCGTGCTGATATTCGCATTGCTTGATTACAATATTGTTTATGCCGAGCGCATACGCATCGCTCAAATTCTCAAGCTCCAGCACGTGTGCTCCTGGCTGCAGCTGCACGCGCTCCCAATGGTCCTCCATCATCTGGACACAGCCATCGTGGTGTCTGTAGCGCCGGAAGAATTCGCGGATTTTCTGACCGTCACAGTACAGTGCAAAGGGAATTTCACCCCAAGCAACGCCCGCATCGCCGTCCTCATCCTGCGCATTTGCAATCATACCGGAAATCTGAATAAGAGTTTCCGCATAATCGGAGCTTGTTTCACAAACCTCTACCGGGAAGACCGCCCTTGTATGTGGTGCCAGCCAACCAAGCTCCATACGGCATCTGTGCTTCACAGGCAAGCCAAGCTCGCTCGCGCCAAGAAACGCTTCGCCATCCTTTACTGCCGGACGGAACCACACAAAATCCTTTCGAGTAACCGTTACGGCACAGCCAAAATACTTTGGTGCTACGGGGAATTCCAATCTGCCCTGCTCCAATATCTGACGTGCTTCAAACGCAAAGCTGCCCATCATTGTGTGGAGGGTAAACACGCTGTCCTCCTCAACCTCTGCACACACACGGATTCCCGCGAGGCGGCGGCGTGTTTCGCTCTTCCACTCCGGCTTATCCAATTTCGTTTCGATTGCGTCACGGAGCGGGCCAAATCTGACAAACGGATATTCCAAATAATATATTTCCTCGATCGTTCCCTTATCGCAGGTCAGATGCCCATCCCATTTGTATATAGGAAGATAGTCATCCTCTAAATACAGATAAACATAGCCCCAGTCTACACGAAATTCAACTTTCATAAAACAGCTTCTCCTTTTGTATTGATATTATAGAGTCAATAGAAATGCTTTACAGGGTTCGTCATTATCGGAATATACGCGGAGAATCGTTCGATAGGCTTATAAAGCGTCATTTCCCACGACGGGAAAAATCGGGCGGCATTCCCCAACAGCGCAATCCATAATTCGT
>JAGBZV010000023.1 GCA_017628075.1 Clostridia bacterium | reverse complement strand
TTTCAGGAGTTTGCCAACTATAAAACCGTCATTCAGGGACGCTCCCCGGCAACAGTCGAGGATTACCTGTCGGATCTGAGCCTGTTCTTCCGCGTGCACAAGCACCTGTTTTCCGACACGCAAATCCCGCTTGAGGAAATTTCCCTCTCCGACGTGGATGAGGATTTTCTCTCCCGCGTGACGCGCACCGAGATCTACGCCGTCTTCAATTACCTGGTCAACGAACGCGGAAACAAGGTATGCGCACGCGCACGGAAGCTCTCTGCGCTCAAATCCTTCTACAAATATCTCACCGTCACGGAAAAGCGCTTTTCGCAGAATCCCGTACGCGACATTGAATCTCCCAAGCAATCGCAGAAGCTGCCGAAGTATCTCACCCTTGAGGAATGCGTCACGCTTCTCCAAACCGTAGCAAACGATATAACAAGCCCCACGCGCGAGCGTGAGTTTGCAATGATCACGCTGTTTCTCAACTGCGGAATGCGATTGTCCGAGCTGACGGGCATCGATATCACCGCCATCGACCGTGAAATGACACAGCTAAACGTCACGGGCAAGGGCAGTAAGGAGCGCGTCGTCTATCTCAACGATGCGTGCCGCTCCGCTCTGCGGGCGTATCTTCCCGTCCGTGCGGCAATGGCAGACAGAATCCTTCCGGAGCACAAGAACGCACTGTTTTTAAGCACACGCCGCAACCGGCGCATCAGCCAGAAGACCGTGCAGTTTATCGTATATAAATATCTGGAGATGGCGGGCTTCGGACACAAAAAGCTCTCCACGCATAAGCTGCGCCACACCGCCGCAACGCTGATGTATCAAAGCGGAAACGTCGATATCCGCGTGCTCAAGGATATTCTGGGGCACGAGCAGCTCAACACGACGCAGATCTACACCCACGTTTCCGATGAATCCATGCAGCGTGCCGCAGACGCCCATCCGCTGTCCACCCTGGTCGTATCCCCTGCACGGAAACAGCCGGATGAGGACCAATGATTGCCGCAGAATCGGGCTGTTGCACTTACGTGCCCAAGCCCCATAGAAGTTTCCCTTGCCCCTCAGTGAAGGTGCATTTTCATGCGAGTTTCGCATGAAAACCGGGAAATTCGGGTCCCTTTGTGACTCAGGGTTGTTGCAAGCTTTCAACTTACAACAACCCCTCACATACAAATGATACACTGATGACAGGGGTGCACGCAAGTCCTCCCTGCTCTGATCTCAAAAGAAAGGACGCCCCGCACAGCGGCGGCACAGACACCGCATATGGAAAAAACGTATCGTATGCTCATCGTGGACGATGAGGAAAAGATCCGCGAGCTTATAAAGAAATACGCACTGTTTGAGGGATACGAGGTCGAAGAATCCCCGGACGGCATGGATGCCGTCGAAAAGTGCCGCAAAAACGATTACGACATCGTAATCATGGATATCATGATGCCGTTTTTAGACGGCTTTTCCGCCTGCAAGGAAATCCGCAAGACCAAGGACACGCCCGTTATCATGCTGTCTGCGCGCGGGGAGGAATATGACCACATCCACGGCTTTGAGGTCGGCGTTGACGACTACGTGGACAAGCCATTCTCTGCAAAGGAGCTGATGATGCGCGTATCCGCCGTTATCAAGCGCTCGCAGAAGCGTGAGGAACGGCAGGCGCGCGAGGTCCTCACCTTTGACGGCCTCGTTGTGGATTTTACCGGACGCCTCGTATACATTGACGGAGCAAAAATCGATATGACGCCAAAGGAATACGAGCTGTTCTTCTATCTGGTCAAAAACCGCGGCATCGCGCTGACGCGCGAAAAGCTGATCTGTGACGTCTGGGGCTACGATTTTTACGGCGACGACCGTACTCTGGACACCCACATCAAGCTCCTGCGCAAGTCGCTTGGCGATTATGCACGTTTCATCGTGACGCTGCGCGGCGTTGGCTACCGCTTTGAGGCATAATACAAACGGCTCCATGAAACAAAAACCATCCATTCCGCAGATCAGTATCCGCTGGAAGCTTGCCGCGTATCTTGCCATCTTCGTCTTTGTTCTGCTCGGCGTGCTTTGGCTGTGCCAGATCGTCTTCCTGGGCGACGTTTACCGCAACATCAAGGTAGATCAGATCTACACGGCGGCAGACGTGCTCCGCACCGGCATTGAGGCCCATCCAAGCAGCGTCGGCTCGCTGTCAGACAGTCTCGCCGCCGACAGCCAGATCTGTGTCACCGTGCTTGATGCCGCAACGTACCGGCAGATCGGTACACGTGCGCACGATACCTGCTATTCCATCGGCGCCGCCAACACCTGCTTCGTTCATCAAAAGCAGGGCTCCTTCCTCTCCCCAACCGACCTGCTCCGCATCCAATTTCTCACCACGGTCCGCAAGTCGGGAAACATCTTCTTCCGCGATATGAACGCAGATACCCAATCCTCACAGGGGGAGAGCGACAGCTCAAGCGAAAAGCCGGATCTTGAAACCGCCATGCTGTACGTCGAATACACGGAGGCAAACGGAAGCGGCTACTACATCGTTCTGAATTCCAAGGTCACTCCCGTTTCTGCGACCGTGCAAACGCTGCAGTACGAGCTTGTGATCATCTCCATTCTCTTTACCGTTGCCGCCATCATTATGGCGCTGGTGCTGTCCGCACGCATATCCGCACCGATCATCAAGATCACGCGCAGCGCGCACCGCCTTGCGACGGGAGATACCGATCTTGTTTTTGAGGGCGACGGCTACCGTGAGGTCGCAGAGCTGCGTGATACGCTCAACTACGCCGCAAAGGAGCTTTCCCGCGCAGAGGGCTTCCGCCGCGAGCTGATTGCAAACGTTTCCCACGATCTGCGCACGCCGCTGACGATGATTACCGGATACGCAGAGGTCATGCGCGATCTTCCCGGTGAGAATACACCGGAAAACGTACAGGTCATCATCGACGAGGGCACCCGGCTGACCGCACTTGTCAACGATCTGCTCGACGTATCCCGTCTGCAGACCGGTTCCATCCCGCTGACGCGGACGACCTTCTCCCTGACGGAGTGCATCACAGACATCCGCTCCCGCTATCAAAAGCTCATCGAAAACGACGGCTATACCATCCGCTTCCTCGCGGACGAAACCGTTTACGTCACAGCCGACTATCCGCGCATCGGACAGGTCGTGTACAATCTCGTCAACAACGCCATTGCCTACACGGGACAGGACAAAGCCGTTACGATCCGGCAAGCCGTTTCCAATACAGACGGAAAACGCCGCGTCCGCATCTCCGTGATCGATACGGGAATGGGCATTTCCAAGGAGAACCTGGAATATATCTGGGACCGTTACTTCAAAGAGAACAAAACGCATAAGCGCGCGGTCGTCGGTACCGGCCTTGGACTTTCGATCGTCAAGGGAATCCTGCAGCAGCACGGTGCCGCCTTCGGCGTTGATACCTCTGAGGACCCCGTTCACCACGGCTCAACCTTCTGGTTTGAGTTGGAATGCAGCGCACCCCCTTCTGCCCCGCAGGACCGGACGGAGTCTTACCAAGAAAAGGAGAGCTTACCATGATTTTCGATCAGATCAACCATCTTTGTCAATATGAATCCCTGCTGCCGGGTATCAAGGCAATCCGCCGTTTTCTGTCCGAAAACGATCCCGCACAGCTGCCAGACACAAGAATCCAGATCGGCGGAGGCGTGTTCTGCACCGTCGCACGGTACATAACCAAGGACGACGGCTGCCTTGAGGCGCATCGGAGGTACATCGATCTTCAGCTCATCCTGTCCGGCTCCGAGGTCATAGAATATGCCCCCCTCTCCTCCACAGCCGATGAAAAGGACTACTGCGAGAAGACCGATCTGCAATTCTTCGGCGGTGCCGCACGCACGATGCCCGTCACGCTTTCCGCAGGCGATTTCGTAATTCTGTTCCCGCACGACGCCCACAAGCCCGGACTTTCTCCCGCCGATGGAGCAAAGGATATCTGCAAGATCGTCTTTAAGATTCCGGTCAGAGAATACACCCATTACGCGCACGTCGAGCAGCTTTGCACACGCATTTCCCTGCCCGAGGACGCATCCGCCGCTGTCCTCGCCGCAGCAAAAAGGATCACAGCCGATCAGATCGAAGCCATCACCGCACGCTACTTTGCAGACGAGGAGATCTCCGACGATATTGCCGCGCTTGCCGCCGCAATCGGTGTTTCCCTTCCGCTTTGCACGCTGACGGTCTATATGATGCTTTCGCACCACACCTTCTACAGCTACATTGCGCACGGCATTTCCTCCGATGTCTACTACGACAGCATGACGGATTTCACCGTGTGGAATCTTGAATCCGTGCGTCAGAACGGCGCCCCCGGTCTTCTGCAGACGGTCTGGCTGTCCTTCACGCTCAAGGAAAAGATCTACCGCCTCGGACGCTTCCAGTATGAGCCGACCACGTTCGAGCATCCGGAATACATCCTCGGGGACCGCATCATACGCCGCGGAGATCCCGTAATCTCGATCCACATTCCGGAGGGCCCTCCCATGGACGATGAAGCACGTATGGATTCCTACCGCCGCGCCGAGGCATTCTTCGGACAAAACGTATTTGTCTGTGAATCCTGGCTGCTGTATCCTGCGCATCGCAGCTTCTTGCAGCAGGGCTCCAATATCGTGAGATTCATGGACGATTTCGTGCTCCTGCGTGCAGAGGAGGTCCGGGGAGATCTGAGCAACCTCTGGCGTATGTACGGCTTCAAGCACGACCTCAGTGATTTCGCCTCACTTCCGGAGATGACCGGAATGCAGCGTGCCTATAAGCACCATCTGATCGAAACGGGCGGAATGACCGGAGGCGGCTACGGAATCCTCGTCATCGAAAACGGTACCATCATTTCCAAATAATATGAAAAAAGAAACGCTCATCCGTGCCGACTGCTTTCCGCTGTCGGCACAATCCATCCCGAACAGCATTCTGTCCGTCCTTGAACGCTTTGACCGGGCGGAATACGAAGCATACTGTGTCGGCGGCTGCGTACGCGATCTTCTGCGCGGCGTTGCGCCGCACGACTGGGACCTCTGTACGGCGGCCTCTCCGGACGAAGTGCTTGCCCTGTTTTCTGACGTACCGTGTCTGACGGTCGGGCTGAAGCACGGCACCGTCACCGTCCTTTGGGACGGCAGTCCCGTTGAAATTACGACCTATCGCTGCGAGGGCGATTACCTTTGTCACAGGTCCCCGTCAAGCGTGACCTTCACGCGCTCTCTGCGTGAGGACTGTGTCAGACGGGATTTCACCGTCAACGCCATCGCCTATCATCCAGGGCGCGGCCTGCGCGATTTCTTCGGAGGACAAGCGGATCTGCAAAACGGCGTTCTCCGCTGTGTCGGAGATGCGCACACCCGTCTTACGGAGGACGCTCTGCGCATCCTGCGCGCCCTTCGCTTTTCCTCGGTGCTTGGATTTTCCATCCATCCGGACACGGATCGGGCGATCAAAGAATGTGCACCGACGCTTGTCCACATCAGCGGCGAACGCATTGTCGCAGAGCTCAAAAAGCTGCTGGCCGGTGAAAACGCCGCCGCAGTGCTCTCCGACTACGCCGACGTGATCGCCGTCTTTTTGCCGCCGCTTTCCGCCTGCGGTAATCCGACGGGAAAAAGCGCGCTGCAGCACGCATTTTCTCTGTGCAAAGCACCGCAGGCTCGGCTTTCGGCTTGCCTTTGCATCAGCGGAATCTGCGCATCGGATACCGCACGACATACGCTTTCCGCGCTTCCGTTTGACAACGCCTTTACCGATGCAGTCTGTGCGCTTACGGAGGAGGCGGCAGCGCCGCCGCCCACATCCATGCCCGCCGTCCGCCGCGCGCTGAAGCGGATGTCCGCCTCCACCTTTGAGGCAGGCCTGCTGCTGCACTGTGCCCTCTTTCCTGCCGATGCGGATTCTGCCGCGCACGCACACGCGCTGTGCCGTACGGCAATCGAAGACGGCCTTGCCACCCGCATTTCCCATCTTGCTATCAACGGCAGGGACCTCTCCGCGCTTGGACTGCGCGGAAAAGAGATCGGCAGAACGCTCGATCGGCTATTGGACGCCGTAATCGACGGCGAAATCGAAAACACGCGCCAGGCACTCCTCAAGCGAGCATCCCGTCAATGAAACACACTCTCAATACAGCGTACTGCCCCAGGCGGTGAATACCGCCACACGTCTATATGCGGAACGCCGGGGATCCGGCACTGCTCGGGCAGGTAGTAATGCAGCGTCCCTCCGCCTCCGCCGCCGCGATAGGTGTCAACGAACACAAGCTTTACCTTCATACGCTCTCCCGTCATGCTCTTGATATACACCGCCGCACGCTGTCCAACCGCAACGTCCTCCCGATATTCCGCAAGCCCCGCAAGATTCGGCGTAAGCTCAACGAATACGCCGTATTCCTCTACCGAGCGAACGATGCCGCTGACCGTTTGCCCAGGCTGAAACCGTTTTGCATTCTGCTCCCACGTTCCAAGAAGCTCCTTGTGTGAGATGCAGATCCTCCCGCCCACCTCTACGGAGCGTAGCACAACCCAAATTGCCTGCCCAAGCGCAAAGCGATCCCCGGGATGCGCGATGCGCGACACAGAGATCGCATCGATGGGTAGCATGGAAACGATGCCGCAGCCAACGTCAACGAACGCGCCGAACGGCTCAAGATGTGTCACACGGGCACGCAGAACATCCCCCGGAACACAGCGATCAAGGAAGGCTTCTCTGCACAGCCGCTGTGCCCCCCTGCGCGACAGCACCGCGATCTCCTCGCCGTCTTCCGTCCGATCAAATCCCATTACGACGAACGCGGCACGCTTCCCTACGCGCGTGATTACGGCAATATCCCGCACCTCCTCGCCCCAAGGGCAAAGCTGAACCTCCTCACGCACGATCCTGCCGCGCATACAGCCTAGATCCACCCAAAGGGTATACTGTGCATCGCACAACGTCACCCATCCCTCAAGCACACATCCCGATTCCCGTGCGCTCTCCAGCGCCGAGCGGGTATATCCGCCCGGCTGCTCCTCCCAAAGCCCCTCCGGGGAAAAACCGGGACTCTCGGCACCCCTGCCTGTTGTGTACGTCCCTGCTCCCCGCATATATTTTACCCCCGTCATCGAATCCATGCTTCTTTCCATCGGATGCCACCCTTTCCAATCGACTTTGCCATCAGTGTATGGAGCGGTATCCGCTTTTAGAACAAGAAAAGGACTTTACAAAACGCGCAAACTATGGTATAATAAGACGTCTGGCGTTATGCCGAAAGAATCTAAACGTAACTGAAAGGAAGAACCAAATGAAAACAACCAAAATGATCCGCCTTTTGGCGCTGGCTCTTTGCATGACCGCAATGCTGCTCTCCTTCTCCGCGTGCGGACGCAATCCCGCCGCAGATCTGGATGATATCGTATACGTAGAGATCGATATGCAGTCCGGCGATTATATCAAGCTGGAGCTGTATACGCAGATCGCTCCGATCACCGTTGCAAACTTCGTGGATCTTTGCAACCGCGATTTCTATGCCGGCATCATTTTCCACCGCGTCATCTCCGGCTTCATGATTCAGGGCGGTGACCCGCTGGGCACCGGCATCGGAGGCTCTGACAAGACCATCAAGGGCGAATTCAGAAGCAACGGCGTCGTCAACAATCTCTCCCACGAGCGCGGCGTCATTTCCATGGCAAGAAGGGGCGACAGCATGGACTCTGCCTCCTCCCAGTTCTTTATCATGCACGAAACGCGTACCTCGCTGGACGGCGACTACGCTGCATTTGGCCGTGTAATCGAGGGTATGGAAACCGTCGATAAGATCGCAGCCGTTGCAACGGACGGCAATGACAAGCCCCTCGCTCCGCAGTATATCAAGACCATTCGCGTCATCACCGAGGCGCAGGCAAAGGCTCCGGGCGCAGCTCCCTTTGCCAATGATACACCCGAAAAATAATGCTCCGTCTTCACGCAAAAAGCACGTATGATACCAAACGTATCGTACGTGCTCTTTTTATTGCATTTGTGCAAAAACGGGGCTGCTGCAAGTTGAAAACCTGCAGCAGCCAGAGGTCACAAGGAGACCTGAATTTCCCGATTTTCAATCGATTTTCGCATGAAAATGCACCTTCACTGAGGGGCAAGGGACACTTCTATGGGGCTGGGGCACGTAAGTGCAACAGCCCGCTCAGTCGTATCAGAAGCGCTTCTTCCATTCTGCAAACGGAGCAAATCCGCTCGCAAAAACGGGTTTCGTGCGGAACGCGAAGGTAAACTCGCGCTCGTTGAACTGATTTTTTTCCAAAAGGTCCGGTCCGCAGGAATTGGTACCGATACCTGCCTGTCTGTAATCCAGGTAGACGTACGTTTCCTCCGCCGCCTCAAGCTCCCACTCATGTGCCTTCGCCGTCAGCTCACGCGCAGAATAGTGCGATGCACCAAACATAAAATCGGAGTTCTTTCCGGCAGCGGCAAAGAACAAGCCGTGGCCTGCAACCGTATTGACAAGCGCCCATTTGGTACCGACGTGGCTGCCATTTTCCTGGGGCTTGATATAGGGCTCGTGGTTCTCTGCGACCGCACAGCGCCAATCGCCCATCCGTGCAGCGATATTTTTATCCATATACGCTTCCATGGGGCCCATACCGAACCAGCGCATCTGCTCGGAGGTTTTGGGCATAACGATCTCAACGCCAAAACGCGGCAGATGCGGAACGCCCTCGCGCACCGTCATGCTGTATTCCGTGACAAGATCGCCGGATGCGTATACCGTATAAGTAACCGTACCGCGCATAATCGGCATTTTGATCTTTGCTCCGATGGAAATATCGCACACGATAACGATCTTATCCGTATCCTCGGAGAGAATGCGGGTATCGTAGCACTTCTGCTCGGTTTCCTCGTAGCCCGCCTCACGCCAATGCACCTTGATGTACATATCGTTGTCAGTCGGAGCGCGCCAGAGCGTCTGCTTCATCGGCACAGTGAGGAGCTGCTTGCCATCCGATACAACGGACTCCAAAAGACCGGTATGCGTATTGATGCAGTATACCGCTTCTCCCGCCTTGACCGTGATACGCAAATCATTCTGCGTTACGAGGAGCTGATCCAAAACGCCATCCAGCGCATACGGGAAGTTCTCTGCACACGGCTCGGACAGTGCAATCTGATCCTCACGGACCACGTGACCGGCATCCGCCCACTCGTACGCAGTATTCGTTCTGAAGGAAAGATTCAGATAATACAGGCCGCACTTGCAGCGCTTCGGAAGCGCAAGCGTGTAATCCGCCTCAGATTGCGGTGCAATATCCAGGGTAGGAATAAAGCCGGAGGCCACGGCACGGCCGTCACGCTCCAGAGTCCAATACAAGGACAGATCGGACAAGGATTCAAAGAATCGAGTATTGCGCACGGTAATCACGCCGTTTTCCGGATCCTTTGCCCATCCGCAGACGGGAGCGATGATCTTCTTTAGCTCAAGGAAGCCGGTGTGCGGCCGTCTGTCGGGATAAACAAGGCCGTCCACGCAGAAGTTGCTGTCGTGGGGGGTATCACCGAAGTCGCCGCCGTAGGTATAACGCGGCTTGCCGTCCGCGCCGGGTGCAAGCGCTACGGAATGGTCCGTAAACTCCCAGACACAGCCGCCAAAGAACGTATCGTTGGACCAGATAAGATCCCAATAATCGCGGAGGTCACCGGGGCCGTTGCCCATTGCGTGACAATATTCACACATAAAGTATGGCTTTGTGTAATATCCTTCCTCCAAGCGCTTTTTCAGCTCATCGGGATGCGGATACATATCGGAGCAAATATCCACGGAATCAAAGAACGGGCTCTCCTTCTTGATCTCACAATAGTGGATCAGACGGGAGTCGTCCTGCGAACGCAGATACGCCGTCATTGCCGCGTGGTTCTTGCCGTTTCCGGACTCATTGCCAAGCGACCAGAAGATAATGCTCGGGTGATTTTTGTCACGCTGATACATCAGCCGTACGCGATCCACGTACGCCTCCGTCCAATCATCGTGACCGGACAGATATCCCCAATCGCCCCATGCGTTGAAGCCGTGCGTTTCAATATCCGTTTCATCACAAACGTACAGGCCGTAAATATCACACAGCTCGTAGAAGCGGGGATCGTTGGGATAGTGCGAGGTGCGGATCATATTGATGTTATGACGCTTCAAAATCATCAGATCCTCACGGATATGCTCCAGCGGCGTTGCATGACCGAGCTCCGGATGGCTGTCGTGGCGATTGACGCCGCGGCACTTCACCTTCTTGCCATTGATATAAATCACACGGTCACGGATCTCGATTTTGCGGATACCGATAAGAACGGGGATATATTCATCTCCCGCATGAAGTATCATACGGTACAGATTGGGCGACTCATCGCTCCAGAGCTTCGGTGCATCAAGATGCAGCGTAATGACGGCATTGCCGTCCTCATCTGCCGCGACGGAGCCTGCGCCAACCGCACAGCCGCACGCGCCGCAGACCGCATCCCATGTGATCTCCGTCGCCGCAGACGTACGGATCGAAACGGTCACGTCTGCTGCGGAGAAATCGTCTGCGATATCCTCTGTGACCTTATAATCGACAATGTGTGCACGGTCGCGGTACAGAAGATATACCTCGCGGAAGATACCGGACAGTCTCCACATATCCTGGTCCTCCAGATAAGAGCCGTCGCACCACTTGTATACGAGCACGCGGATATCGTTATCTCCTGCGTGCAGGAACTTGGAAACGGCAAACTCACTTGTCATGTGAGAGACCTGGCTATAGCCGACGAAGGTACCGTTGATATACAGATAGAAGCAGGAGTCAACGCCTTCAAAATTGAGATATACGTCCTTTTCAGCAAGGACGTTCCCCTCCACGGTAAACGTACGCTGATACAGCGCGCACGGATTTTCATCCGGAACAAAGGGAGGATCCAGGGGATAGGGGTAGCGAATATTGGTGTAATTGGGAACGTCGTAACCACAATCCAGTTTGACCTGCCAATTCATCGGAACCGTCATCGTATCATTGAACACAACGCCTGAGGTAACGGATTCCACCTCTGCCTCGGAGTGATAGAACTTAAAATTCCACTCACCACACAAGGGTTTGAAGAAAGCAGAGGACGCGCGGCTTCCTCCCTTTGCCTTACAGGCAGTGTCATACGGAATATAATATGCACGCGGCTCCTCAGTTCCAATGTGGAGCGTATGCGGATCTTCATGATAATGCGGCAGCTTTGCCATAATTCAATCACAGCTCTCGCCTGTGCGAAAGCCATCCTTTCCTATATATTTTGATTCTCATATAGAATAACCGGCGGTCTGATGCGAATCAATGAACCCGCCCAGCCGCCGGTATCGGTTTGAAATCAAAAAATCAGACGAGAGAGCCTCTCATGTCGCAGTTGTGCATCGGGCAGCCGAAGTCGTTGGGAGCAGCCCACTTGACCGCATTGTACAGAACGCGCTGTACGTACTCGTTGTAGAAGGATCTGCAGTATTCGTGACCGGGCTGGAAGTAGAAGATCTTGCCGCGGCCTCTGTGATACGTGCAGCCGGAACGGAATACGTAGCCCTGCTCAAACCAGGAGATGAACAGAAGCTCGTCGGGCTGAGGAATCATGAAGGGCTCACCGTACATTTCCTCCTTGTCAAGCTCAATGTGCTCGGGGATGCCGGCAGTGATGGGGTGACCGGGACGTACGTTCCAGATGAACTCGTGCTGATCCTCGCCCCACAGAAGCTTACCGGAGGTACCGAGGATCTCACGGAAGGGCTTGGACATATGTGCAGAGTGCATCGGGATAAAGCCCATGCCGCCGTCGTATACGCGCGCCTTGATTCTCTGAACCAAACCATCGTCTACCTCATGGTGAGCGCAGTGACCCCACCACATGAGGACATCCGTATTATTCAGAACCTCATCCGGCAGACCCTGATCGGGATCAGCCAGCGCTGCGAGCCGAATTTCAAGCTCACCGTTGACATCCAGCTTCTCAAGGAACTCCTTAATACAACCATGGATACCGAGCGGATAGATCTCACGGACTGCGTCCTCGTAGACCTCGTGCACATATTCGTTCCAAATCGTAACGCGAATTTTGTTTGCCATTTTTTCATACCATTCCTTTCAGAATAATGTTTTCATACATTATTATCACACATTATTTTCAAAAAGTCAAGACCTTTTTGAAAATTTCTTCAAAATTTCAAGCGCGACATCCAATAGCTGCAGTCCTTTGATCAGCGGATCCGATAATATTCCATTGCCGCCTCAAAAATCCGCATATCCTTGTTTCCGGGAACGTTGATACACAGCGAATTATCCACGCGATCGGGATACGTCATGCGTCCCATCACCCGCCCGCTGTGCGAAAAGATCCCTTCCACGGCGTAATCCGAGCCGAACGGATTGTACTCCGGATCCATCGTCGGATTGTTATCCTCGTCAACATATTGCCCGGCAATCTGTCCGTGCGCCCCCAGCTCTAGGATCATTTCTCCCGGGATAAGACATCTGCCCGCCTTGGAGGCAGCGGGGAGCGTATAGATTTGCCCTGTTTCGCAGAAGTGCATCCACGGAGATGATACGGACATCACGCGAACACGCAGCATCTTCGCCGCAAGATGGCCGCACGGGTTTTCCGTCAGCGAGAACGGATCGCCTGCACATACGGTATCCATAAGCGGAGTAGAGAGCAGCATACGGAAGCCCTCTCCGAGTCCCAGAGCCAACGTATCGGAACGGCTGCCAAAGCGCTCCAGCGCTTCCTGCATTTCGAGCGACGAGAAGATCGCGCGGGAAAACCGTGCCGCAGGATCGGTAACAGCCGCCGGGATACTGCAGTACCCCGGATAACTGCCGCCGGCAAAGGCGAGAACCTGTGCGTCCTCCAGCATGGCACGAAGCTGCTCGGAGGATCTGCGGCAATCCTCCTGCGTTCTGCAGGAAAACAAGAAGCGCATAACCTCAAAGCCGGCACGCGAGAAGCGTGCGGCAAGCATATCCTCACCGGAAATATACGGCAGGACAGGAAGAAGCACGCGAGGCGTCCTGGTTGCCACGTACGGGCGCTGTACGCTGTGCATGGCGCAGGGGAACGCGGGCACAATGCCGCGATCCGGCGCTGTCATCTGCGTGTCGTAGAGCTTTTCCTCTGGCTTGCGCCACAAACGTGAAAGCATCGCAAGAGGAATTCCCGTTCCGCCGATATAAATATTCGCCGCATCCTTCGTATAGCCGATCAGAATTCCGCGCAGTGTGTGCTCCGTTTCAACCAGAAAGGCGCCCGGTCTGTCCTCAAAGAGCATACGCGCAGACACCGTGCCCTCGTAATTAAAGCCAATGCTCTCACCCATGCACATCTTTGCAAGTGTAGCGGCAACGCCGCCCGGTGCAACGGGAGCACAGGAAAGCACCTTCCCCTCGCGCTGAATCTTATGCAGATACGACAAAAGCTCGCGCTCGTTCTGTGGGGACGGAAGGTGGCTCTCCTCGTAGGCAGGCGTCAGCAGATAGACGCGTGTGCCCGCCTTCTTCAGATGCGGCGTAATGAGATTCTCCTGCTCCGTGCTTGCCGCACCGAATGCGATCACCGTTGGAGGAACGTCTCCGAGCTCCGAGGTACCGTTCATGGAGTCCTTGCCGCCGATCGCGGCAACCTCATAGTCCATCTGGGCACGGAATGCGCCGAGAATCGCAGCCAGGGGCTTTCCGAAGCGCGCAGGATCGCTGCCTACGGATGGGAAGTATTCCTGCAGGGACAGTGCAACCTCACGCAGAGGAATTCCTGCCGCCGCCAGCTTACAAAGCACTTCAAGCACCGCAAGATACGCTCCGTGATACGGGCTCTGCGCAGCATATCTGGGCAGATATCCATAGGCAAAGACGGCACAGGTGCCCGTTTCTCCGCCCCCCATCCGCTCAACGGGATAGCGGAATGCCGCATATCCGGTGGGTGTAAGCATCGTTTTTCCGCTCATCGGATAGAGGACGGTATGGCCGCCCACCGTCGCATCGAAGTGCTCAGACAGCGATTTCTGTGAGCAGACCTCGGGGTGCATCATCACGCGCAGATAGCGCTCCGTCAGGTCCTCACCCGTCAATCTGTCGGAAATTCCACGGAACAAATGCTCCGTATCCGCCTGCGGAATATAGGCGCCCGCACGCCGCTCTGCTCCCGTCGCATCCAAAAAGTCGCGTGACAGGGACAGAAGCGTAACGTCTCGCCACATCATCCGAAAGCGCGGCTCTGCCGTAACGGTACCGACCACCGTGAGGTCAAGATCCTCCTCTGCGGCGATCTGCGCCGCCTGCGCCTCATGGATCGCAGATATGACGAGCAGCATACGCGCCTGCGTTTCGGAAAAAGCAATTTCATAAGGGTCCATAACACCTGCCGCGGTCAGTCTGTCGGCGGATGCCGTCGGAACGCGGTCAAGATCAATTCGGACACCGCGCGCGATTTCTGCGGCCGCTACGGCAATACCGCCGGAGGAAATATCCTCCGCGCGCTTGCAAAGACGCATCATGTCCTGTCTGCGCATCAGTCGCAGCAGTGCGCGGGTTGCCTGCGGATCCCCCATCTGAGAGGTGTGGGGGCTGCGCTCACCGCGGCGCGACGACATCGTGTGCCCTGCGCGTACCGCAGAAGCAGACAGTCCGCCGCCCAATCCGTCGCGTCCTGTTTTCGCGCCGACAAGCACGACGAAATCACCGGGAACCGGCTGTGCCGAGGCACAGTCCTCCTCCGGAACAGCGGCAGCCGAAAAGCAGACCTCAAGATGCTTTGCGGCAAAATCCGGATGATAATATTCCTGTACGCCTCCGGTCGGGATTCCGCATTGGACGCCAAACGCTGCAAAGCCATCCGCAGAATTGTGGATCAGACGGCTTGCTGCCGCACGCCGGTCGGCTGCACCGTCATCCCCGCCTGTGACAGGCATGGAGAGCGGAGAGGGCGTGCCGGACAAACGCATTGCCGCAAAGACCTCCGCGCGTGCAGACAATGGGTCCGCGATGGTTGCACCGAAGCTGGAAAACGCGCCGAAATACGGATCCTGCTCCGTCGAATAATTGTGTGTTTCGTTTTTAAAATGCAGAAGCCACGGAACGGGCGTACCTGTGGGCGGCATATCACGGTCTGCATCCGTCCGGATGCCCTCCCCCTCCTCGCGCATATATACGTTCGTGCGCACCGTAAAGGCGTTCTGCTCGCCAACCTCTACCGCTGCGCGGAGCTTTCCCTCCCGCAGGAGATACTTCTTGGGGAGAGTTGCAATATCCATCAGCGTGATATTCTTCGGCCGGGCGGCGTAGAGCTCCTCCCTTGTACAGAGATACAGCTCGAATGCTTCCGCGATCTCGCGGTCCTCTATCGAAATATCCTGCAATGCCGTCAAAAACGTAATATGGCGACAATGGTCGGACCAATAGGTATCCATCATCCGCAGCTCAAACAGCCGCGGGTCGCGCTTCTCCTCGACGCGAAAATAACTCTGAATAAAACGCAGATCATTCTCTGACATACGGAAATTTTCCTCGACGGAAAACATCATCAGCGCTTCGTCGTCCATCGCGCGGAAATCGCGGACGGGAAAAAGGTCATTTCCCATAGGGCGGGAAAGAGGAGGAAGATTTCCCGTTGTAAACAGAGGGAATTCCGCGGACGATGCAGGGTTGATGAGCAGCCTCTTCAGCCGTTCGCGCTCCCCTGCACCACCGATTCCGAACACGAGAAACAGATCTGCCTGTCGGAAATACAGCGGAGAGTCACCCTCCGTATCCAGAACGGGAACGTCAGCACCGTGTGTACGGCGTAAAATCATACCAAGCGCCTGTCCTGTCAGAACCTCTGCAGGTCGGCGGAACAGCGGAATGACACAGTGGCACGCCGCATCCGGCAGCTCTGCCTGTGCACGCACGGAATCCTCCGAAACGAAGGTTTCCGTTGCGGTGTCGATGAGCATATCCACAGGCAGCTCGCCGATATCCGCAGTCGTTTCCAAAAACAGACAGCGCAGAATACGTACACCGCGTACCGTGTGCATTCCAAGATGCTCAGTCAGATGGCGGTGCAGTCTGCGCGCTGCATAGGCATATTCAGTTTTCTTTTCCACATAAATGCGTCGGCGCACGACCACACCTCCTGTCATTCATTTTCAATACGCTCCCCGATGAGATACGAGGGTCCCGCGCCCACGATACGGACGCGCATCAGCTCGCGTTCAATGGGAGCATCCGCGGCAATACGGACCTCCATAAAGGTATCCGTATGCCCGGTCACGATGCCATCCCTGCACGTTTCGGCAAGGAATAAAACCGTTTCTCCGGACTCGGAAAGCAGCCGTCCCTGTGTACGGTAGAGCGCTTCCCCGATCTGCGCCTGAAGCGCGATCAGTGCGTTGGCGCGTCTGTTTTTTTCAGCGTTGGAGAGCTGTCCTGCCATCGTATCGGCAGGTGTATTTTTTCTGCGCGAATACGGAAAAACATGGATGTGCAGAAGGTGGGCCTCACGCGCAAACGCCATCGTCTGTGCAAAGTCCTCCTCCGTCTCGCCCGGGAATCCGGTCATAATATCCGTTGTGAACATAACGTCCGGCATTGACGCACGGATATTCTCAAGAATAGCGCGCACCTGTGCCATGCTGTATTTGCGCTTCATCGCGTGCAGAACTGCATCTGCTCCGCTTTGCAGGGACAGATGAAAATGGTGTGCGAGCGTTTTCAAGGAAGCCATACGCTGCACGACCGTCGGCTTCATATAGGTAGGCTCCAACGAGCCGAGGCGGAACCGAACCGCCAGATGGCCGAATTTCGCATCGACAGCCTCCAGAAGATCGATCAGACGGTACTCGGAGGCGCCGTTTTCCGTACAACGCAGATCCTTACCATAGGAAGCAATCTCAATACCGGTCAACACGATCTCCCGGTATCCGTTTTCGATGAGCACACCGATCTCATGCAGGATCTCGTCTGCCGGCTTTGATACGACAGCGCCGCGCGCACCGGGGATTGCACAGTACGTGCAGCGGTTTTCGCACCCATCCTCGATCTTGATATAAGCGCGCGTTCGTTCCAGCCCCGTGTGTATCAGTGACATTTTTTCCATACCGAGGCTGTCGATAGGATGCACTGCGACGGCAGGGCTATCAGCCAATGCCAAATCCCTTGAAACGGCACGGATTGCCGCATCGACACAGGACAGCTTGTTGCGAGAGCCGCAGACGTACGTCACCCCGGCGATCCCGGAAGCGCGCTCCGGCTGCGTCTGTGCCATACAGCCCGTCACAAGAACGGCCGGATTTCCTCCTCCGGGCCGCTCCTTTGCAGCAGCACGTCGAATGATCTGGCAGGCCTTGCGGTCGGATTCTGCCGTGACGGTACAGGTATTTACGATATATACGTCCGCAGGCGCATCAAACGGCACGATGACAAAGCCTTGCTGCTCC
>JAGBZV010000022.1 GCA_017628075.1 Clostridia bacterium | reverse complement strand
TCAACCTGCAAAAGCGCCGTTGCGTTTTCCGGCACCAGCTGACTACCGTTGATGACGGTGCCGAGGGAATAGGCGATGACGGAATTGCCGTAGTATTCACAGGGACGCAGTACGCCATTCCCGACACCCACGAGGAGATCCACACCGGTGTCCGCGAAGGTGTAAAGTGCGTTGCGCATCCATGTTTCCACGGTGTGTGAATTCTCTTCACCGCCATAGAAGTAGAGGATCATATAGTCTGCCGAAGTTGCCGTTTCGCTGATGGTTGTGAGCAGTGCGGAATGGTCGGTATTCTTGGTAATCTCGGTTGAGAAGAGAGCGATCCGGATATTACCGTACGAAAAGAACTGCGCACTGCCGCCGTCAACGACGGTAATTCCCGTTTTGGTGAGTGCCGTGCTCGTCGATTCGGCGGCTTCCACAACGGTTTCGGCAAAATCAACGACCACATCCACGCCGCCGTCCGCATAGACGGAAGCACTGCTTGTCGGTGCGGCACAGGAGGGGAATGCAGTAAAATCGGCAGAATCCGCGAACACGCAGGTGTTGGAGGTGATCGTCAGATCGTCACCTGCGAGGATGGAGTGCAGGTCGGAGAAAAAATACGCAGTGCCCATTTCGGCAGCCAGCGCATTCAGCGAACCGTAGGCTGTGGTAGCGAAGGGACTGCCCGGGGCACATTCGCCGAGGATTGTCAGGCGTACGGTGTTCGATGCATTTTCGGGAGGATCCGCGGTGGTTGTCGATATGTCCGGGGTGTCGGTTGCTATCGCATCCGCGGCAGTTTCGGTGGGGAATGACAGAGAGTCGATCACGATCGCAAGCAGGATGGCGAGGGCAAGAAGTCCCATCGTCCACCAAAGCCTGCGGTTTGAGTCAGTAGTCTTATTCATAATAACCTCACAAAATACTGGAGGATATTATAGCACGGATCTTGCAAAAATGCAACCGTTTCTCTGTGAATTTCCTTGAAAGTGGGGAAAAGCACGCACTTTTTGCCTGAAATTTGCTTCCAAATCCCCTAAATAAACAGCGGACGCAGTTGTTTTCCCGCACACATTGCCGTGTAGGCGTCGGTCAGTTTTGTGAAATCAGCTACGAGCGAATGCGGCTTCTGAACCGGATCATCCTGGGACAGAGGAACGAAAAACACGTTCTTTCGCTGCAGGAGCAACGCAAGATTTCCGAGATTTGCGGACAGTGCGTCATTACTGGCCAGCGCGATCAAAAGAGGACGGCCGCTGCGCAGATGTGCTTTAGCTGCCATACATACGGCGGTGTCTGTAATACCGTGGGCAAGCTTTGCCAGCGTGTTTCCCGTACAGGGGGAAATGATCAATGCGTCGAGATGAATTTTCGGTCCCAAGGGTTCGGCTTCCCGTATAGTCTTGATCGGAGGACGACCGGTTATATCTTCGAGTTTCTGCAGCAGCGCTTCTGCGGTGCCAAAGCGTGGGTCCGTGGCGGCAGCCGTCTCGCTGACGATGGGCTGTACGTCATATCCGGCGTCAAGCAGCGCT
>JAGBZV010000216.1 GCA_017628075.1 Clostridia bacterium | reverse complement strand
TGTATTTTGTTTGAAATCAGAGAATTTCAAAGCCGAAGAAGTCTTTTGTATTGTTATAGGAAATATCACACACCATCTGTGCGAGCGTATCGATATCCATCGGATACTCTCCAAGCTCAACCCATTCACCGATCACGTCGCAGAGAATCCGACGGAAGTACTCGTGGCGCGGATAGGAAATGAAGCTGCGGGAATCCGTCAGCATACCGACGAAGTTTCCGAGGACGGACATATTAGCAAGCGATTTGAGTTGTGAACGCATACCGGTCTTGTTATCGTTGAACCACCAAGCGGAGCCGTGCTGAAGACGCGGCATACCGTGTCCGTTTTCCTGGAATGCACCGATGAGTGCATCCAGACCTGCGTTGTCGGCAGGGTTGATGGAGTAGAGAATCGTGCGCGGCAGGATATCGCAGCGGCGCATCTCTCCAAGCAGTCTGGCAATATCAGAAATACAGCTTCCTCCGCCGATGATATCAAAGCCGGTGTCCGGGCCAAGCTTTTCAAACATCGTGGGGTTGACGTTGCGAAGGACACCGAAGTGCAGCTGCATAACCCAGGCGCGGCGCGTGTACTCCTCAGCAAAGAAGTACATCATTTCCGTCTTAAAGATCTTCATTTCCTCGATGCTGGCTTTATGGCCTGCGAGTGCGGATTTGAAGATCTCATTTACCTGTCCCGTATACTGCTCGGGGGCAAACGGGATGAATTCGTCAAAGCCGTGGTCGGCAGTCCGACAGCCGAGCGCTTCAAATTCATCGAGGCGTGCGACGTACGCTGCCTTGAGGGAAGCGATGTCTGTGATCGGCATATCGGCCGCAGCTGCAAGAGCCTCGATGTATTCACGATAGCCGTCCCTCTCGACGTTCAGTCCCTTGTCGGGGCGGAAGGCGGGGAGCACCTGAATCTCATAGGATTCATCCTCTGCAAGCTGCTTGTGATAGCGAAGGTCGTCAATGGGATCGTCCGTCGTGCACAGGAGCGTGACGCCGGAATCTCGAATGATGTTGCGTGCAGACATCCGGCGCTCGCCGAGAATCTCATTGCACAGCTCCCATACGGAGTCGCAGGTATCCTCATTGAGGATTCCTTCGAAGCCGAAATAGCGCTGCAGCTCAAGGTGCGCCCAATGGTACAGCGGATTTCCGATGAGTTTTGGCATCGTAGAGGCCCAGGCCTTGAACTTCTCATAATCGCTTGCGTCACCCGTGATATATTTTTCATCGATACCGTTGGAACGCATTGCACGCCATTTGTAGTGGTCGCCGCCGAGCCAAAGCTCTGTGATTGTCGAGTATCGCTTGTCCTCTGCGATCTCCTTTGGGGGAACATGACAGTGGTAATCAATGATCGGCATCTGGGAGGCATAATGATGATACAGAATTTTTGCGGTTTCTGTTTTCAGCAGAAAATCCTGATTCATAAATTCTTTCATGGGATACAGTTCCTTTCGTGAAGTTGTCGGTTATTGAAGCTTCTCAAGTGTGATGAGAATTGTGGTATAAAGCGGCATTCGGAATAGATGGGCACCAGTCGTTCCCAAAAAGGTTTCCTCTGTGCAGACGTCGTTGTTGTGATAACAGTCTAGGAATTGGTACGTCACACGGACTCCCGTATCAGATGTGAATCCGGACCAATCAATCCGTACGGTGGGGGCATCTGGCTCAGGCTCCAATCCATCTATGTTTTCAAGGTCTTGATACCGTGTCAGCATGATGACCGCTTTGCTTCTGTCGTCTGAAATTGCAGCTCCCGTATAGACGGAATCGGTATCTGACGTGCAGGAAACCTCGTTACCAAGCAGATACAGGCGTGAAAAATCATACAGTGCATGATATGGCTTTAGTGGTTCTCCCGTAATATGGTCAAACAAGCCGATAAAAACAGCGGTGAGAGAGGCATCATAATACATTAAATGATCCAGAGGGGACTTTTGGCATGCTAGCATGGTCGCGCCAATGAATGCAGCGCCCTTTAGTGAGCTAATGACCTTCACGGTATAATGAAATTGCTCGTGGGGCATCCAGTTCCGTATGTAGTTCCACTCATTCAAGATTGTTTCTGTGTCATAATAGCCGAAGGAGTTCAAAAACTCTCGTGCGATGACGGGCTGCATTGCGATTTTATCAGGCTTTGACGAGTAAATATGAAACGAGAAGAAGT
>JAGBZV010000215.1 GCA_017628075.1 Clostridia bacterium | reverse complement strand
TTTTTTTGAAAAAATCTTAAAAAAGACTTGATTTTTTTAGATTTATATGCTATAATAAGGTTAGATTCTTTTATGTCCCGTTTTTGTCATCTGTGCAAATCGCTCGCGTTGATTTTGGTGGCATTTGCCTTTGGATGCACAGGGAAACCATGAAATACTTTTATAGGAGAATAAATATATGATCTCTCGCAACATTACTATAAAGAACAGTGTCGGCCTTCATGCAAGACCTGCTACTTTCTTTATTCAGAAGGCAAACTCCTACAGATGCTCTATTTGGGTAGAAAAAGAGGACAGACGCGTTAACGCCAAGTCTCTTCTGGGTGTGCTTTCCTTGGGCATTACTAAGGATATGACGATCACTCTGATTGCTGACGGTGTGGATGAGGTCGATGCACTCAACGGTATTGAAGATCTGGTCGTAAACGGCTTCAACGATTGATCGTGTCACCCGTACCGGTCCCGTGATGCTGTGGCATCTGTGGTGTGACCGTGGCTTGTTTTAACATATCAAGAACATCGGAGAGCGAGTTTCTGCGGATCTGCCGGCTGACGGCCGTCCTGCGGCTCGCTCTTTTGTTTTTTTATGGAAGGAGTCTTGCTGATGGAAGGGAATACTGAGAAATATACGGTCGCCGTGCACGGTGACGATGGGGCTCGGCTTTCCCGTCTGCGCGAGAAGGCCAATCAGCTTCCTCTGAAGCCCGGCGTATACGTGATGCATGACCGAGGCGGACGTGTCATCTACGTTGGAAAATCCAAGGTGCTGAAAAACCGTGTCGTGCAGTATTTTCATGAGCACGCTGTGCATACTCCGAAAACGGCACGGATGGTTTCCGCAGTAGAGGATTTTGAATACATCCTCTGCGATTCGGAAATGGAAGCGCTTACTCTGGAGAACAGCCTGATAAAGCTTCACACTCCAAAATACAACATTCGTCTGAAGGACGATAAAAGCTATCCCTATATCCGTGTAACAGTCAACGATCCGTATCCGACGATATCAATGGTGCGCAAGCGAACTGCAGACGGGGCAAAGTACTTTGGTCCGTTTTCAAGCGCACAGGCGGTGTCAAGAATTCTTGTGACCATACGGAAATCGTTTGGTATCGCTTCCTGTAAAAAAATATTTCCGCGTGATATAGGAAAGACGCGCCCCTGTATTTATGCACAGATCGGTCAATGCTGTGCGCCTTGCACCGGCCGTGTTTCCTCGCAGCAATACAAAGATATTTTCCGCGATATTACGGCAATGCTGCGCGGTTCCTTTGCGGACGTGCGACGCTCCCTTCAGGAAAAGATGGAGGCTGCGGCAGAAAATCTTGAGTTTGAAGCTGCAGCGATCTATCGAGATCGCATGGAAAGCCTGTCCAAGTTGTGGCAGAAGCAGAAGGTTGTAACCTCGCCGGACGCGGAGCAGGACATCATCGGCGTGTTCCGTGAGGATACCTGTGCGTGTATTTCCGTGCTGTACGTGCGCGGCGGTGTATTGATTGACACGGAGCATTTCTGTTTTGGCGCGGATGCTATTGCGGACGACGAGGCAATTCCGGTGTTCCTGTCAGAATTCTACACGATGCGCGAGTTCATTCCGCGCGAGGTGCTTCTTGGGTTTGATCCGGGTGAGGAGGAAATTTCAGCGCTTGCGGCCTTTTTGTCCAATGCAGCCGGAAGACGCATCACCGTACGTGTTCCTGAACGCGGCGACGGCCGCAAGCTATGTGAAATGGCGTGCGAAAATGCTGCGCAGAATGCAAAGCAATTCCGTCATGAAACGGAACGCGACAACAAAACGCTCGTCAAGCTTGCGTCGATGCTGAATCTTGAGGTCGTTCCGGAACGGATCGAAGCGTACGATATCTCAAACCTCGGTGCCGAGCATATTACGGCAGGCATGATCGTATGTGAAAACGGTAAATTCATTAAGCGGGATTACCGCACCTTTACGATCCGCGAAACGATTGGTGCGCCAGATGACTATGCATCTATGCGTGAGGCTCTGCGCCGCCGTGCGGAATATATCCTGCATCCAAGCGGCTCCGGGTTTGGCGAAGCGCCGCCGGATCTGATCCTTTTGGACGGCGGGCGCGGACACGTTTCGACCGTGCGTGAGCTGTTTGCAGAGCTTTCGTTGGATATTCCTGTGCTCGGCATGGTCAAGGATGAATTTCATAAAACACGTGCTCTGACTGACGGTGTGCACGAGATCAATATTGCACGCGAGCAGTCGGTGTTCGTATATATATATAAAATCCAGGAGGAGGTCCACCGATATACCGTATCCCGTATGATGGGAGCAAAGAATAAAACGGTGAGGACCTCATCGCTTGAAAACATTGACGGCATTGGACCTGCAAAGGCGAAGGCACTTCTTGCACATTTCAAATCTCTGTCTGCCGTGAAGACGG
Source organism: Clostridia bacterium (assembly GCA_017628075.1). Taxonomy (GTDB): domain Bacteria; phylum Bacillota; class Clostridia; order Oscillospirales; family CAG-272; genus RGIG3925. The sequence continues at coordinate 1,220 of JAGBZV010000215.1, read as the reverse complement.
CAACCGTTGAGGAGCTTTGTCAGGTGCCGGGCATTCAGCTTGCACTTGCGGAAAAGATTGCTGCCTATTTTTCAGAATAATTGGAGGATGATACAATGAGAATTATTACGGGAGAGGCGCGCGGCATTACGCTTGAAACGCAGGAGGGCGAGGCAACGCGTCCCACGGCAGAGCGTGTCAAGGAGGCCGTGTTCAGCGCACTTCAGTTTGAAATTGAAAATTCAAGATTTCTTGATTTGTTTTCCGGATCCGGCCAAATGGGACTTGAAGCGGTTTCGCGCGGTGCTGCTCTTGCAGTTCTTGTGGATGCGTCCCCGGAGGCGATTTCCATTATCAAGGCCAATGCAAAAAAGACGCGCCTTTTTGACCGATGTCGGATCGTCAATTATCAGTATCAGGAGTATCTGCGCGGATTTGTAAAAACAGGCGACCGTCCGTTTGATTTTATCTATATTGATCCGCCGTTTACAGAGCAAATGCACGGTACGGTCCTGAAACGGCTTTCTGTCTCCGGTGCTGCGGATGAACGCACCAAGATCCTCGTGGAGTCTGAATCACCGGATATCTTCGGAGGGGATGAGAACGTGCGATCTCTGTACGATGTACTGAAATCCGCCAAGTACGGCCGAATCTACGTCACATATCTGCGCCTGAAGCAGATGCAGGAGGTAAATGCATGAATAAGCTCCGTTGTGCTGTAATTCCGGGAAGCTTTGATCCGATCACTACCGGGCATCTTGACGTCATTGAACGTGCCGCTGCAATGTTTGAAGCGGTATATGTAACGGCATTTGCAAATGCGGATAAAAAGGGCGGTATGTTTACCGAAGAAGAAAAGCTGCATATGCTGCGCCTTGCCACCGCACATCTTGATAATGTTATATGCTCGGTCGAATCCGGTCTCACTGCGGTATACGCGCGCGAGCGCAACGCGGTGATCGTCAAAGGGATTCGCAATGGTACCGACCTTGATTACGAGATGACGATGTACGGCATCAACCGCGCAATTGAGGGTGTTGAAACGATATTTATTCCCGCACGGCAGGAATATTCGCATATCAGCTCTACGTTTGTACGTGAAATGCTCCGTTACGGACACGATTTTACCGGTCTTGTTCCCGCACCGGTCTACCGCTATTTGTGTGAGGAATGGATCTCGTACGAGGAATGAGTGCGCACCTGCACGAGAAAAAGGGTTGTTGCAAGTTTTTAACTTGCAA
>JAGBZV010000214.1 GCA_017628075.1 Clostridia bacterium | reverse complement strand
CGCGCGATTCTGCAGTGCTTCTGCCCATCGAGGTACGATTTCAACCGACGTGGCAAATCCCTCGTGCAAAGGCCGGTCGAGGCGCACAGCGCGCAAAGCCCGGAATCGGCAATGAATCGCTCTGGATACCGGGATGCGAGGCGCAGACGTTCTGCCGTGCATTTTCCGAAAGCATGACCGCCTTCGAGCACACCGGCGACAATCTGTTGTGCAAGGACAGCGACGCAAAACCGGACGGTCACGCCCCTACGTGCTGAGATGTGTGCTGTCGCTTCACGCTGTGCCAAGGCCCCGCGTCAAGGCAAGACGGAAACCGACGCCTCCGTACCCCATATGGGTTTGTATTCCGCTCACATGAACGATATTCGCCAAAAACTTTCATCTTTTCCGGTCAATTTATGAATAAACGGAAAATTTTGCAAGATTCCTATTGCAAAAATTCATTTTTTGGTGTATGATATAGCATATTACAATATTAAAGGAAACCTGTACCATGAAAGTAAATAAGAGCAATCCGACACTTGACTTTGATCCTACCACAAATTTGCTGGAACAGCACGCTTACCGATACAGCCTACAGGACCGCGCCACTCCGAATTTGTACCGTCACCTGTTTGACTACGATTCCGTGCCGAAGGTCGCATTCAACCACAGAAACGTTCCCGTGAATATGCCTGCGGAGATCTGGATCACCGATACCACGTTCCGCGACGGACAGCAGTCCACATCGCCCTTTACCGTTGAACAGATCGTTCATCTCTATAAGCTGCTCGCAAAGCTCGGCGGCCCCAAGGGCATCATCCGTCAGAGCGAATTCTTCGTATACACGGAAAAGGACCGTGCAGCAGTCAAGGCCTGCATGGAGCTCGGCCTGCAATTCCCGGAGATCACCACTTGGATCCGCGCCAACGAGCGTGACTTCCAGCTTGTCAAGGACCTCGGCATCCGTGAAACAGGCATTCTGTTCTCCTGCTCCGACTATCATATCTACAAGAAGATGGGCCTTACCCGTGCACAGGCAATGGAGAAGTACCTGAGCATTGCCCGCAAGGTTATGGAGTACGGCATTTCCCCCCGCTGCCACTTTGAGGATATTACCCGCGCCGATTTCTACGGCTTTGTCGTTCCGCTCGCAGATGCGCTGACACAGCTCAGCAACGAAACCGGAATTCCGGTCAAGATCCGCGCCTGTGATACGATGGGCTACGGCGTTACATATCCCGGCGTTGCTCTGCCGCGCTCTGTACAAGGCATCATCTACGGTCTGATGCACTATGCCGGTGTCCCCTCCGAGCTTCTCGAATGGCACGGACACAACGACTTTTATAAGGTCGTTACCAACGCCACGACTGCATGGCTCTACGGCTGCTCCTCGGTCAACTGCTCGATGCTCGGCATCGGCGAGCGCACCGGTAACTGCCCCCTGGAAGCAATGGTCATCGAATACTGCTCCCTGCGCGGCACAACAGACGGCATGGACCTTTCTGCCATTACGGAGATTGCAGAATATTTCGAGCAGGAGATTGGCTATGAGATCCCTGTCAGAACGCCGTTCGTCGGACGAAACTTCAACGTCACACGCGCCGGCATCCACGCCGACGGCCTGCTCAAGGACGAGGAGATTTACAACATCTTCAACACGGAAAAGATTCTTGGCAGACCTGCGACCGTTGCCGTCGATTCGCACTCCGGGCTTGCAGGCATCGCACATTGGCTCAACGGCTATTTCCGCCTGAAGGGTGCCGAAGCGATCGATAAGCGCGCCCCCATCATCGCACTGATGAAGGAAAAGGTCGATGAAGAATATGCAGCCGGAAGAACAACCGTTATGGGTGACGGTGAGCTGGAGCACATCCTCTCCGTCGTAGACTTTGAGGAATACGAGCGTCTTTCTCATATCCATACCCACATTCAGCTTTGAGCCGGTGAATAGCACGATGAAGCATTTTCTTCAACCGGACGATTACCGCCAAGATTTCAGTGCTTATACCGCAGAAGATCTGCGCTCCCGCGGTATCCGGTTCCTGATGTGTGATATTGACAATACGCTCGTCACATATGATGATCCCGAGCCGACACCTCGCCTGCTTGCGTGGTTCAAGGAGCTGCAGGAGGCCGGCATCACCGTCGGCTTCATGTCCAACAACGACGAAGCGCGCGTCAGCCGCTTCAATCGAGAGCTCGGATTCACAGCGTTTCCAGATGCGCACAAACCGCTGACCAAAACCATGAAGCGTTTTCTCAAAGAAAGCGGATTGCGCCGTGAGGAGGTCGCACATCTCGGTGACCAGATCTTCACCGACGTCTGCATGGCACGCGCCTGCGGCGTCACCTCTCTGCTCGTTCCGCCGATCAAGGACGTGCTGACACCCTTCTTCCGCTTTAAGCGTATGCTGGAAAAGCCACTCGTGGCCTATTATGTTGCTCACAGAAGATCCAACTAAGCATCAAAACCGCCGTGCCATCCCCACAACGGGATGTGCACGGCCATTTTTGTGTCTGCCGATCCTAAAAAAGCGCCGATTCGTGCCAAGACCCGAAAATTTGTTCTCTATTTTTCCGAAAAGCACTTGAAAAAGCGCAGGTTTTGTGGTATACTAAACATATATAAGAACATTTATTCGGAGGGCACGCATGGAATCCGTGATTTTGCACGTCGATATGAACAATTTTTTTGCATCTGTATCATGCCGGTCCCATCCGGAGCTGCGCAACAAGCCGGTCGCCATCTGCGGCGATACCGAAAAGCGGCACGGCATCGTGCTTGCCAAAAACAGCCTTGCTAAGATGCGCGGAATTAAAACCGGCGCAACCGTCGGTGAGGCAACCCTTTTGTGCCCTGATCTTTGTATCCTTCCGCCTGCCCCCGACGAATACCTCTCCGTATCCCGGAAGGCACGCCAGATCTACAACGACTATACAAGCCAGGTTGAATCCTTCGGCATCGACGAATGCTGGCTGGACGTCAGTGCAAGTCTGCGCCTGTTCGGTGACGGCGTAGCCATTGCAAACGAGATCCGTCGGCGCATCCGGGAGGAGCTCGGCGTTACCGCGTCCGTCGGCGTATCCTACAACAAGGTCTTTGCAAAAATGGGCTCGGACTATAAGAAGCCGGATGCAACGACACTCATTACCGAAGAAAATTACCGGGAGCTTCTATGGCCCCTCCCCGTTTCAGACCTTCTGTTTGTCGGACGCGCCACAAGAGAAAAGCTCCATCTGTTCGGGATCGATACCGTTGGCGCGCTGGCACGCTCCGACCTCAGACAGCTCGTTTCTCTGCTCGGAAAAAGCGGTGCGGAGCTTTGGCAGCTTGCCAACGGTCTTGACCGCTCGCCGGTCTGCAGCAACGAAAGCATCCCTCAGATCAAAAGCATCGGAAACTCAACGACGGCACCGCGTGATCTTTTCGAAGCCGAGGATGTATTTATCACCATGCGCGTGCTGGCAGAATCCGTCGCCCTTCGTCTTCGCACGGAGCAGCTTTGCGGCTGCACCGTGCAGATCGAGCTGCGCAACAAATACCTGCACACCTGCAGCCGGCAATGCCCCCTTTCCGTTCCGACCAATCTTTCAGAGGAAATCCTCGGTGCCGCGTTTGAACTGTATCAGCAAGCAGTCCCTGACCTGCGAGGAATTCCTCTGCGCTCCGTAGCCGTTCGCGTTACAAATCTGGTGTCTGAAGATGCGCCCGCGCAGCTTTCGCTGGATTTTGATTCGGAGCGGCATGAGCGGCAGCAGACGATAGAGCGCACCGTGGACACACTGCGTGCCCGGTTCGGCGCTTTTTCCGTACGCCGTGCACACCTTTATACCGATCCGGAGCTTTCTGGCTTCACCCCAAAGGCAGAAAGCCTGATTCATCCCACGGATGCACCAAAATAATGGTTTGTTTTACACAATAATTTGTTACTAAATCGTAAATATTCAGTATATTTTGTCAGTTGCATTTTGCCGTCAAATTGTGTATAATATAATATGAAGTTTTTGGCCGTCAAAGCGGTCCGAAACAGGAAGTACCCAAAACGAAAGCGTTCCCGGCACAGCTTCTGTTCTCCGTGTTCCTTGATGTTTATGGGTATTTTCTATTTCACAAAATTCAAATAACAAAGGAGTATCCCAAAATGAAAAAGCTGTTATCCATCCTCTGCGCAGCCGTTCTGCTGGTGACGCTGGTTTTCTCCTGCGTTTCCTGTAACGGTTCCTCCGAAGGTAAGGACTTCAAGGTTGGCGTCATCCTCATCGGTGACGAAAACGAAGGCTACACCTACGCTCATATCAACGGTATCCGTACCGCCGCAAAAGAACTCGGCCTGTCCGACGATCAGATCATTTGGAAGTATACTGTCCCTGAAACTGAGGTTTGCCACGATGCAGCCATCGACCTTGTCGAGCAGGGATGTACCGTTATCTTCTCCAACTCCTACGGCCATCAGCCCTATATGAAGCAGGCCGCACAGGAATGTCCGGACGTCACCTTCGTCGCCATGACCGGCGATCAGGCTGCGACCTCCGGACTCTCCAACTACAAGAACGCATTTACCGGTGTTTACCAGTCCCGCTACGTCGCCGGTGTTGTTGCCGGACTGAAGCTGGCTGAGCTCGTCGCTGACGGCAAGCTCACCGAAGCAAACTACGACGGTGAAAACATCAAGCTCGGCTATGTCGGCGCGTTCCCCTATGCAGAGGTTGTTTCCGGCTATACCGCATGGTATCTGGGCGTGAAGTCCGTCGTAGAAAACGTCACCATGCAGGTCACCTATACCTCCTCTTGGTTCAACATCACCGCAGAAGGCACCGTTGCACAAACACTTGCTTCTAACGGATGCGTCATCATCTCCCAGCACGCAGACTCTACCGGCGCTCCCGCCGCTGTTCAGGCTCTGCAGGACGCTGGACAGGTCGTCTACTGTGTCGGCTACAATGTGGATATGCTCTCCGTTGCTCCCAACGCTGCGCTGACCTCCCCAACCAATAACTGGGCTGTTTACTACAAGTACGCACTTGAGACCGCAAAAAATGGCGGCGATATCGCCATCAACTGGGCAAAGGGTTATGAAGCTGACGCTGTCGGCATCACCGCTCTCGGCTCCGCTTGCGCAGCAGGCACGCAGGAAAAGATCAACGAGGTTGTTGATGGACTTAAGAATGGCACCATCCACGTCTTCGATACCTCCAAGTTCACCGTAAACGGCGAAACCCTGACCGAGTACCTCGCAGACGTTGACGGCGACTTTGCTCCCGATACCAACGCGATCTGGGACGGCTACTTCCACGAGTCCGAAATGCGCTCCGCACCTTACTTCGATATCCGCATCGACGGTATCGTTGAAACCAACAAGTAATTTTGATATGACACGAACGGAAAGCCGTGCAGCCACGGCTTTCCAATCGTTGTTTTTTGTGCGTATCTGCTCTTTACCGATGTGCCGCAGAAGCACCGCGCCTCTGCGGCATGCCGTTAAACAGCAAATCACCCACTCCCACTACGGAAAGGATGAATCGATTGTCTCATCAACAGAACTGCGCCATCCGTATGATTGGCGTAACAAAAACGTTCGGCTCTGTCATCGCCACCAACAACGTCAGCTTCGATATCCGCTACGGCGAGGTCCTCTCGTTGCTCGGAGAAAACGGATCCGGCAAAACCACACTGATGAATATGCTCTCCGGCATCTATTTTCCGGACGCAGGTGAGATCCAGGTCGGAGGAACACCGGTTTCAATCCGTTCCCCCAAGGATGCATACGATCTCAAAATCGGTATGATCCATCAGCACTTCAAGCTTGTTGATGTCTTCACTGCAGCAGAAAACATTGTTCTCGGCTTGCAGGAGCACGGAAAATACGACAAAAAAGAGGTTGCCCGCCGCGTACGTGAAATTTGTGCCAAATACGGCTTTGATATTGACCCCGAGCAGAAGGTCTACACCATGACCGTCTCTCAAAAGCAAACCCTGGAAATCGTCAAGGTGCTGTACCGCGGTGCAGACATCCTCATCCTCGACGAACCGACGGCAGTGCTTACACTGCAGGAGATCGATCGCTTGTTTGCAGTCATCCGTAATATGCGCGCCGACGGAAAAGCAATCGTTATTATCACCCATAAGCTCAACGAGGTGCTTGCCGTTTCCGACCGTGTCACCATTCTCCGGCACGGAGAATACATCGGAACCGTCGAAACAAAGGACGCAACCGAAGCCTCCCTGACCGAAATGATGGTCGGCAAGAAGGTTGAGCTCGATATCGCCCGCGACCTCATCGAGGAAAAAGAGCTGCGCCTGGCCGTCCGTGATTTAACCGTCGTCAATGGCGACGGAATCACCGTTCTCGACAACATAAGCTTTGATGCGTACTCAGGCGAGATTCTCGGCGTTGCCGGCATTTCCGGCTGCGGCCAGAAGGAGCTTTTGGAGGCCATTGCGGGTCTTCAGAAAACCGCCGCCAATGCCTCGGTCCTGTTTACCGATCCGCAATCGGGCGAGTCAAAGCAGCTCATCGGTACCAATCCCAAAAAGATCCGGCAGCTCGGCGTTCACTTATCGTTTGTCCCTGAGGACCGACTCGGCATGGGTTTGGTCGGCTCCATGGGCATGACGGAAAACATGATGCTCAAAAACTATTCGGACGGAAAATCCCTGTTCCTCGACCGCAAGCAGCCGCGCGCACTCGCCGAGCAGATCCTGCACGATCTTGAGGTCGTCACACCCGGTATCAATACACCCGTCAGACGACTTTCGGGTGGTAACGTACAGAAGGTACTCGTCGGCCGTGAGATCGCTGCCGCACCGACCGTTCTGATGACCGCATACGCCGTCCGCGGCCTGGACATCAACACCTCCTACACCATCTATAATCTGCTCAATGAGCAGAAGAAAAACGGCGTTTCCGTCATTTACGTCGGAGAAGATCTCGACGTGCTTCTGCAGCTCTGCGACCGCATCATGGTCCTGTGCGGCGGAAAAATTACCGGCATCGTCGACGGCCGCACCGCCACCAAGGAAGAGGTCGGCGCTCTGATGGTCAACAACCACTGATCTCTGCAAGGGAGTAGTACAATGATTCAAAATCCAATCAAAGAACCGCTTGTCCGTATTGTCAAGCGAGACGCGCTCTCCTCAGGAAAAGCATGGGGCATCCGCATTGCCAGCCTGCTCCTTGCACTCGTCCTATGCGCTGTCATCATTTTCTCCATCACAAAGCTCAATCCGCTGTCCGTCTATTCCACAATGTTTCGCGGTGCATTCGGTACAGCCCGCCGCAGCTGGCAAACCATTCGGGATGCCATGACTCTGCTCTGCATTTCGCTCGGCCTTGCCCCTGCGTTCATGATGCGCTTCTGGAACATCGGTGCTGAGGGACAGATTCTGGTCGGCGGCATTGCAACAGCCGGCTGCATGATCTATCTTGGCGATAAGCTCCCCACGCCGCTGCTCTTTGTCGTCATGCTCGTCGCTTGCCTTGCAGCAGGCGCCCTCTGGGGTTTTATTCCCGCATTTTTCAAGGCAAAGTTTGGCACAAACGAAACGCTGTTCACACTGATGATGAATTACATTGCCATTCAGCTGACCTCTTATTTCGTTGCAATTTGGGAAAAGCCGTTTGGCTCCAACACGGTCGGTATCATCAACGACCGTACCAACGCCGGATGGTTTCAGCCCCTGTTCGGTCTCCAATACGGCTGGAACGTCGCAATCGTGCTCGTGCTGACCTTCGCAATGTACTTCTATCTCAAGCACTCCAAGCAAGGCTATGAGATCCAGGTCGTAGGCGAATCGGAAAATACCGCACGTTATGCCGGCATCAACGTCAGCCGCGTTATCATACGCACCATGATCCTCTCCGGTGCGGTCTGCGGTCTTTCCGGCTTTATCGTCGTTGCGGGTGCCGGACATACGATTTCCACCTCCACCTCAGGCGGACGCGGCTTTACCGCAATCATCGTCGCGTGGCTTTCCAAATTCAATCCCTTCGTCATGGTCATCTGTTCGTTTTTGCTTACGTTCCTTGATAAGGGTGCCGCAGAAATCGCGTCGAAATTCAATCTCAACGACTATGTTTCCGACATCCTGGAGGGTATCATCCTGTTCTTCGTTCTCGGTTCCGAATTTTTCATCAATTACCGTCTGATCTTCCGACAGAAGCCCTCCGCCGATGTCAATGCAGACGATCCCAAAAAGGAGGTCGAAGCCGCATGAGTCCTCTCATTTCTCTGATTCAAGCTGCCATTTATTTCGGCACGGTTATCATGTTCGGATCACTCGGCGAAACCCTCACCGAAAAGTCCGGTAATCTGAATCTCGGCGTTCCGGGTATCATGTACTTGGGCGCGATCGCGTCCCTGACCGGTGCATTCTTCTACGAACGCGCCGTTGAGACGCCCAACCGCATCATCTGCATTCTTATCGCCTTTCTCTGCGCGTTTATCGCATCGGCATTGGGCGGCCTGATCTTTTCCTTCCTCACTATCACGCTCCGCGCCAACCAAAACGTTACCGGCCTTGCGCTGACCATTTTCGGCTCCGGTATCGGTAATTTCTTCGGCGGCTCTCTCAACAAGCTGGCAGGCGGCGTCGGACAGATCTCCGTTTCGGCAACAAGTGCAGCGTACCGCCAGAATATTCCCGCGCTTGCCGGCCTTGGTCCTGTCGGTGATCTGCTTTTCTCCTACGGTTTCTTGGTCTATCTGGCAATTATTCTTGCCATTGCACTGCAATGGTTCCTCCGCCGCACGCGTACCGGTCTTAACCTGCGCGCCATCGGTGAAAATCCGGGCACAGCAGATGCCGCCGGCATCAATGTCACTCGCTACAAATACCTCTCTACCTGTCTTGGTGCAGGCATCGTTGGTCTTGGCGGCCTGTATTACGTAAGGGATTATACAAAGGGCACGTGGGCAAACGACGGTACGATCGAGGGCCTCGGCTGGTTGGCAGTTGCACTCGTCATCTTTACCACATGGAAGCCAATCAATGCGATATGGGGTGCATATCTGTTCGGCGTGCTTTACTGGATGAACTACTATATCCCGGGTCTTACGCGCT
>JAGBZV010000213.1 GCA_017628075.1 Clostridia bacterium | reverse complement strand
TTCCCTCTGTGTCAGAAGCGGCACCTCCGGGATGCGTTGGATTTCCCCACTGGCAGGCACTCAATCCACGCGTTCCCACGCGGTGCCTGCATCCTCACGGCGCAGAACGAGGTCATACGACGCGCCCTCTTCTCCGTCGCGGAAGAACCAGATCTCCCGACACTCATCGGGTGTAGTCAATTCAAAGGAGTCCTGTGCGCCGAGCGTACCGTTGTATCCGCCGAATGCGGAATAAAAACGAACGTACAGCCGCTCGCCGTCCTGCGTTTCCTGTGCGGCGCGCACAGAACCCATCGACGACAAAACGCCGACCTTTACAGTCACAGCCTCACCGCTCTCCGATTCCCGAAACGCGCCAAGCGTAACGTCGCCGCGCGTGTCAAATCCGGATCCGATGATGATTGCCAGTGCGATTACGATCAAAACGGACAATACGATATGATATTTCATGACGGACCTCCTCCTCTCATCCTCTGTATTTTGAACCGAAACGCATACGTTTATGCACAATGTGCACCCTCTGTATTCAGTATAAGGAAAATCGGTGAACAAGTCAATGGAAAATGGAGAAAATTCACAGTTCCCTCAAAGTAATGTTGCAAAATTCACGGTTTTGTGCCGGTAACGTTCACATTTGTACAGCTGCACGGCAGCGTCAAGAGAAAACAAATTTGCTCCGGACAGCAGAATTTTGCCATCTGCTCTTGACAAAACGCCCGTCTTGCGGTATAATAATGACAATCGGACGGTAATCGTCTTTGGAAGTGTAGCTCAGTTGGTCAGAGCGCACGGTTCACATCCGTGAGGTCAAGGGTTCGAGCCCCTTCATTTCCACCAAAAACGGCAATCTTCATTCAGAAGATTGCCGTTTTGATTATGCCGTTGCATCAGACCATGCCCAAGGAATGCGCCGGATGCCGTGCACCGCATCAGTATCCGAAGCGCCGTCTTCCGCGCAGCAGACAGAAAAAGGATAGCAGCACCGACGCCCCCTCCGACACGATGACCGACCACCACACGCCTTCAATGCCGCAAAAAAGCGGCAGCAGCAGCACCGACGCTATCTGGAAAACGAAGGTGCGCAGGAGCGAAATGACAGCAGAGGTCACGCCGTCGTTGAGCGCGGTGAAAAATGCGGAAATAAAGATAGAAAAGCCGCACAAAAGATACGACAGATTGAAAATGCGGAATGCGTGCACGGTCAAGGAATACAGAGAAGCATCATAGCCGACGTACAGCGCAGACAGCGGTACGGCAAGACTCTGTGACAGCACAAGCATTCCAACCCCCGTCACTGCAAGGACCGCCATGCTGAGCTTGCGCAAATTCCGCAGCTCCGCCCGGTTTTCCGCACCAAAATGAAAGCTGACGACAGGGGATACGCCCATGGCATATCCGATATAAATTGCGACGAACAAAAAGCCGACGTACATAATTACGCCATACGCCGCAATCCCGTCCTCCCCGATATACGACATCAGCTGGAAATTATACACGATACTTACCACCGACATGGCGATATTACTGACCATTTCCGAGGAGCCGTTGATGCACGCCGCAGCAAGCATCCGCCCGGGACGGTTTTCACGCGCAAACGCTTCTCTGATCCCACATATTTGCAGAAGACCGGTATTGGGCCGCGCAAAATACACGAGTGCCACCGTGCCGCCTGCCATCTGTGCAAGCGCGGTTGCGATCGCGGCACCTGTCAATCCCAATGGGAATACGGCAACGAGCAGCGCATCCAGCACAATATTCAGGACACCGGAGAAAACGGTCACGAACAGACCGAGCCTGGGCTTCTCCGCCGTAATAAAGAATACCTGAAACATATTCTGCAGCATGAACATCGGAAGCGCACAGAGAATGATCCGCGCATACCGCACACAGTATCCAAGCATCTCCCCCTCCGCACCGAGCAGCAGCACCAGCGGCCGGGCGAAAACGATGCCTAAGACGGCAAGCAGCGTACCCACACCGCAAATCACGTACAGAAACAGTGAAAAATAGCGATTGGCAAGTGCCCGCTGTCCCTCTCCCAGCGTTTTTCCGACAATGGCGTTTCCGCCTGCACCCATCATGAATCCGGCAGAGCAGAAGATCGTCAGAAGCGGCATGACCAGATTGACTGCGGCAAACGGGGTTTTTCCGACGTAATTGGATACGAAGAAGCCGTCAACCACGCTGTACACCGACGTAAAGAGCATCATGCAGACGGACGGAAGCACAAAGCGCAGGAGTCTTCCGTAGGTAAAGTGATCGGACAGACGAATCTCCCCGCTCTTTTTCAAGCACGACATAGCAATCACCCCAGCCCTCGTCACAGCGAGGGCCTCCTTTCTTTGGAGCATATCCTCGTACTGCGTCAGATAAAAACGCAGCCATATGCAAGCGGACGCACCAATTCCCGTAAACAGAAAAATCCGCCGGCCGCACACGTCTGTGTACAGCCGACAGCTTCTTGCGTATTTGCGTACGGATGCGGTCTTTATCCGTAATTGGTAACCGCCCCGATAAACGACCGCATACGCGGCGTTGCGCCCTCACCGAACACGTAATCAGGCGCGCCCTTAACTGCAACCCGGCCCTCCTCCATAAAGAGCACCGTGTCGGAAACGTCGCGCGCAAATCCCATTTCGTGGGTGACGATAATCATCGTCGTTTTCTGTGCGGCAAGTGAACGGATGACGGACAGAACCTCCCCGGTCAGCTCGGGATCGAGCGCCGAGGTCGGCTCGTCAAAGCAAAGAATCGCAGGCTTCATAGCAAGCGCACGCGCAATGGCAACGCGCTGCTGCTGGCCTCCGGAGAGCTGACACGGATAGTTCTCCGCCTTTTGCAGCAGACCGACACGGTCAAGAAGCTCTTTTGCGTGCTCCTCGATCTGTGCAAGGATCTCCTTTTTGTTTTCTCTGTAATCAGCGCGCTCCTTTGCGTGCAGACGGCTGGCAAGCGTCACGTTATCGAGAACGGAGTACTGCGGAAACAGATTGAACTGCTGAAATACCATGCCGAACTGCAGCTGATTCGCGCGCGCCTCCTCCTTTGACAGATTCACACCTGCCGCCGGATCAAAAACGACCTTTCCGCCAACGGTAATGCTGCCGCCGTCCGCGCGCTCAAGCGAGGTCAGACAGCGCAGAAGCGTCGTTTTTCCGGAGCCGGAGGAGCCAATGACGGACAAAACCTCGCCCTGCTGCATGGAGAAGCTGATGCCGCGAAGCACCTGCGTTTTTCCGAAATTTTTATAAAGATCTTTGACTTCCAGTATAGACATTCTCAATTCCTCTTACGCCTTGAAATAGTCCAGCTTGCGTTCGATATATCCGAACAGCAGGGACAAAAGTCCGCTGAACAGCAGATAGAAGACCGCCGTGTAGAGAAGCGGCCAGAGAAGACCGTGCATCTTGATGTACGCCTGCGCATTCCAGATCAGCTCGTATACGGCGATCACACGTGCAAGGGAGGTGTCCTTGACAAGCGTAATGATCTCATTTCCCATCGGGGGAACGATACGCTTGATTACCTGCAGAAGCACGACGTGGAAGAACGTCTGCGTTCTCGTCATGCCAAGCACCTGTCCGGCCTCGTACTGTCCGTGCGGGATGGATTCGATGCCGCCGCGGAAGATTTCGGAGAAATAGCAGGCATAGTTGATGACGAACGCAACAAGAACCGCCGTAAAGCGCGGCAGAAGGGAAAAGCCGAGAAGACCGGGGCCGTAGTAGATCACGATGAGCTGCAGCATTAGCGGAGTGCCGCGGATAACCCAAACGATAAACTTGCAAAGACTTGAGATCGGACGGATCGCAATGCTGTGCGGAGCTTCTCCGGCGCCGCCGGCAAAACGGTGCACGACGATTCCGAGCCGGCTCATGGAGCCGAATGCGATGACCAATCCCAGGGGGATCGCAAACAAAAGCGTCAGCGCAAAGATCGTCAGCGTCATGCCAAAGCCTTCAAGCAGGCTGAATGTGACTTGCCAAAACATGGATGAAATACCTCAATTATCAAAAGATATCCGGGGATGGCGCGTGAGCGATCCCCGGATGGAAGCTGCATTATGCGTGCGCACAACGGGCACGGAATCATTCAGTCACAACGGACAGCTTATACTTGTCGCCCAGTGCCTTGAAGGTACCGTCGGCAATGATCTTATCCATGAACTTGTTAAGCTCCTCACAGAGGTCAGAGCCCTTTCTGAATGCAACACCGTACTCCTCCTCGGTCAGCGTCGCGCCGATTGCGAGGTTGGCGTAGGAGGTGCCCTCGCCCGTCATAGCGTTTGCCATGGTCACGTCGATGACACACGCATCGGCAGAGCCGGAAGCAACCTCAAGAAGTGCGTCAGCCTGTGTGGAAACAGCGGTGTAGTCGGTGATGGTTTCGCAGATTGCCTTCTCACCTGCAGAGCCCGCCTCGACGGCAAACTTCAGACCGGTCATGGAAGCCAGGTCGGTGTAATTTGCAACGACGTCTGCCTTCATGATAACGACCTGGGAATTGTTGATGTAGGCATCGGAAACGGAGCAGGATTCGGAGATCTCCGCGGTGATGGTCATACCGTTCCAAACGCAGTCGATGGCGCCGGACTTGACCTCAAAGATCTTGTTATCCCAGTCGATCTCAACGAATTCAACAGTAACGCCAAGCTCAGCCGCAAACAGTCTTGCAAACTCTGCGTCAAAGCCGGTCCATTCGCCGTTTTCGTCCAGATAGTCCATCGGTTCGTAGTTGGTAATACCGACGACGAGCTTGCCGGCCTCCTTGACAGCCTTGATATCCTCGACGGATTTTTCACCGCCGCAGGCGGTAAAGGAAAGTGCCATTGCAGCAACCAGAACGATCGCCATCAGGCAAGTAAGAATTCTTTTTGTAAGCTTCATAACAGAAACTCCTTTCGGTTATTCAGCGGGAAACGAGCCCGCCGTTCGATGTGGAATATTATACCACAAATCTCTTTATTTTGCAAGCACTTTACCACACGAAAGTGGCGCATATCATAACGAATTTTACGAAAAACCACGCGTCGCACTTGTTCAGTTTGAACAATTATCTGATATACGGCATCCGTTCTCATCCGTTCTCATCTGTTCTCATCTGTTCTCATCCGTTCCGATGCCGTAATAAGCAAGAAGGCGCACGCGCTCCGCACCGACGCGCAGGGCGTCAGCCGGCCCGTGCTCCACGCCCCTGCGGCGCAGACGCGCTCCAAAATATCCGAAAATACGCGCACCGAACGCGGCCCAGAGCAGATACGGACGCCCCTTGAGCCACGGATACCGACGGCACATCGTTTCGGCGGGCGGGAATGCCGCGTTCCAAAGACCGCGCACGGTGCTGCCGCCGTTCTCTGCCGCACGCAGCGTCAGATGCACGCTGTGCAGACGGGCATCGTCCGTGCCGCCGTAGATGCCTCCGGACAGCACGTCCTGCAAAAGCGGCTCACAGTCCAAACGAGCCTCTGCACGCCAGGCAGAACCAAGCGGTACGCACAATCCAAGGAACTCCTCCGCCGCGGCAAAGACGGCGTGGGCAAAGTGCACCGCGTGCAGCGGCACGAGGGTGTCGTACAGCGCCCCGAAATCGATCTCCCCGGCATATCTGCGCGCAAACAGCGCAATATCGCAGATCTGTCTGATACCGAAGCCTGCGTGAACAAAATGCTTGAGGGCGTGCAGGATCAGATACAACAGATGCTCCTGCGGACACAGCGACAGCAGACTGCCGCCGTCCCCCGTATCGTACCGCACCGCACGCTCCCACGCATCGGCAAAGCACGCATCCACCGCCTCGCCGACGCCGTCCCCCACGCCAAACAGCGTCGTATGGAGCTCGAGATACAGTCCGGCTCCAAGCCGCAATTCTGCCGATCCAACACCTGCGGGAAGCACGATTCCAACCTCGCGTACCTCCTCGTCCTCCGCAGGCAATGCGTCACCGTGCGCAGGACGCGCTCCGATTTCCGAAAGCAATGCAAGCAGCGGCCGAAGCTGATCCGCGCGCACGAGCAGATCCTCGTCTGCAGAGGCGCGTGCATCGGGCGAGGGATAAAGCGCACGACAGAGAGCGCCCTTGACGACGATGAGGGAGATCCCACGTGCCTCAATCCATTGGTACAGCGCACGAAAATCGCAGGAGCGCACAGCTTGTCCGATTCCTCTGCGCCGCACGTCCATACGAAGCGCCTCGGCAGCATCCGCGCCAAGCAGCCCCCAGATGCAATCGGCACCGAGCGCGGCAAGAAGACCGCCGTATACCACAGGCAGGATTTTTTGCGCCTCCGCCATGGCAAGCACGTCACCAAGCAGCGCCTCCGTCATGGGGGGCAGTGCCTGCGCATCCGCTCCGGCAGTGCCGAAATGCACACGCATCGCGTGCAGAAGCCACTGCCGTCCTTCGTTTTGACTGCCGTACATACCGTATCTCCTCTCTGTCATTTATAACAATTCTGTGAATTCTTGCGCGCACACCTTGCACCGTGCACGCTTCTGTGCTATACTTATAACGGTTTGATGCTGTACCGTTTTGGTCAAAGGAACAGCCGCCGTCCATGCGCGGCCGCGCTTCGGCAAGGTACAGCGACAGCCACGATCACACAGGAAAGGAAGCCTTCACCCATCGAAGGCTTTGGTCAAAGAAATGAAGCTCGCAGAAGCCCTGCAGGAGCGCGCAGATCTCGCGCGCCGCATCGACGCCATGAAAAGCCGCCTCGCCCACAACGCCCTCGTTCAGGAGGGAGAGCTTCCGGCAGAGGATCCCACCGCACTGCTCGAGGAATTTGAGCGCGATATCGCATCCCTGGAGGAGCTGCTTGCGCGCATCAATCTTACGAACTGCAAGACCGTTGTGCTCGGTCACACGCTGACGGCACTGCTTGCACGCCGCGACGCACTCACCGTGCGCATCGGCGGATACCGTGAGCTCATCCACGAAGCAAGCGCGACCGCACGCCGTGCAACCCGCTCCGAGATCAAGATCCTCTCCACAGTCAACGTCGCAGAGCTGCAAAAGACCGCAGACCGTCTGTCCAAGGAGCTGCGCCAGCTTGACAATACCATCCAGCAGGCGAATTGGTCCACCGAGCTTTTATAACGCAAATATTGTTGGTAATCTGCCGTTTTTATCGCGGGCGCGGAGCCTCTACGACCGATGCCGCCGACCTCGTCGGTCCGCATCCGTCTGCGGCAGGAGGCAAATGCTGCCGCCGTATTTGGGTGTCAAGAGCAGGCACAGCGGGTTCGACTCCCGTACGTATCCATACGCTCCGATCGTGCACAATCGTACATTGACCGATACACGTTACTACCGCCGCGCCGGAACAGCAGATGAGGGTGGGCAAGGGGATTTTTTTGCATACCGTCGGTGCGCCGTTGCAGGGCACCGTCGCTCCATATTTTACGGATCGGCACAGATGCTTTCTTGGGAGGCATCCGTGCCGATCATTCTGTTTTTTGGGGGTTATTTCGTTGTGATCCACACCGTAATGGGCAGATCGGGATCCCAGGTCTGTCCTGCCGACGCATAGTCAACCACGGTGATAAAGCCCTGCTCCGTCTGTACGCGGTACGCCTGCTGTGCCGGGATGGAAGCCTGCGTCGCCTCGATCACGGCAAAGCCGCCCTGATCCGTAACGGTAACCGCCTCACGGATATCCTCTCCGAGCCGGCTGTCACGCGCAAGCATGACGGGGCCGCGGCGAAGCGCAAGATGGCAAATGCTCGCCGCATCCGCCAATGGATCTATATCGCGCGCATACAGGATCTCCGTACGCATATCCAGCGTCAGCACGATCTCGTCCTCACGCGTCCAAACGCGGGTAAGCACGGCGTAGCTTCCGGGCACAGTCTCCGTCCGGTCATCGTTGACACACAGCGTGCTCCGCTTACTCCAGGACGGGATACGAACGGATACGGATACGGGCGTGTCTGCATCGGTTTCCACGCGGATACGAACCGTATCGCTCACAGGATAGTCTGTTTCCATACGCAGAGTGAGCGTTTTTCCGTCCGCAAACGTCTGTGTATACGTGCCCGGCAGATACAGATTGACCGCAGCACCGTCGCGGGCGGGCATAACGGCAGTCATAGGGATCAGACCCGTGCCTGCGGCACCGATGGCAACGCAGCATCCCCACCAGAACGTGTCGGGGATAAGCGGCTGTCTGCCGCCGATCTCACGGCCTCTGACACCGTTGAGCAGAGGCGAATAGCTGTCAAAGGTAAAGACCTGTCCGCGGCAGAGCCCGGGGTTATTGTTTCCGTTGACGTTGACCGATCCTGCAAGCGCATTGTACACGGACCGCTCGATCTGATCGGCGTATTTGGGATCTCCCGTCAGGCAAAGCAGCTGCCAGCAGAACTTCATCCACGTGACGGTCACGCAGGTTTCCTGCATAATGCCGTCGAATCGCGGATCAAACTGCCGTACCCTTGCGTGGTCAAACAGCTCGTGCGTGGTGCCTGCACAGCCGATCACGGTAATGTCGGAGTCGATGACGAGGCGTGCAAAGTTTTCTGCCATCGTACGGTATTTTTCGTCCCCGGTCACACGGTAATACTCAAGGATTCCCTCAAAGTTGGAGATCATCTCGTACGCCTTCGTCACAGGATACTCAAAAGGATACAGAACGCCCTCGTAGGCCGCCTCAAAAATATTGAATGAGCTGGTACCGCCCGCCTCAATGATTCCGGCAGCAAAATCAAGGTATTTCTGCACGCCCGTGATGTTGTACAGACGCACGAAGGGCTCCATAACGGAGGAGGCGTTGAGACCTCCCCACCATTCCGAGGTATTGGTAATGGGAAGCTTTCCGATCTCGCCGTTTCCGATCTTTTCGATCATATAATCCGCCTGTGCACACATGGATGCAACGATGGCTTGTGCAAGCTCGTGATCGCGGCAGATCTCAAGAAAATACTGCAGTCCGAGCAGCACGTATTTTCTTCCCCATACGTCCCATCCGTGGAATTCCTTGGTAAAGGAATACGTTGTGATCCGTCCGTACGCATCCTGCGTAGTCAGAAGATCGCGCACGGTATGCTCCAGAACACCGTACAAAGCCTCGTTCTGCGTATAAGCGTACGTAAAGCACGCACCGCGCATCATCTTGCCCCAATATTCGCTTCTCCAGCCGAGATTGCAGTCGTCGGCATTGCCCACGCGAAACTGCTCCACGAACAGCGCCCAAAGCGCGGGATCGGTCAGCTGTGCGCGCTCGATATGGGCAACGGTATCTGCAAGAGCACCGTCGTAACGGCAGGTACCGGGGGCAGGTGCCTGCAGCACGTCCGTGTGCTGTCTGTTTTTGTATGCGGTATACTTCATAACGTAAAGGTCACTATCCTTTCGTTTCATTCTGTCATAGGCAGACATCGTGCTGGGCACAGCGCGAGTCGTCAAACGTCTTATTTTTTCTTTTTCTTCGTACCTTTGACAGTGGGCTTTGCCTTTGCCCATCCTTTTTTGGACGGAGCAGAGGTTTTTCTGCTTCCTGCGCCGTTTGCTGACGTCCGGTGATCGCCCGTACGTGCACGCGATGCCGTATCCTTGCCGGATCTCGCATCCTTCGGTGCTATATGACCACCCGCCGGACGGACAAGACATTCAGGACCGTAGCCGATGAGATCGGTCCTTCCGCACTTCTGCAATGCGCGGCGGACAAGGTCGGCGTTTTCTGGCTTTTTGTACTGCAGAAGCGCTCTCTGCATCTGCTTTTCCTCGTAATCGGTTGGGACGAACACATCCTTCATCGTAAACGGATCAAGCCCTGTATAAAACATTACGGTGGATGCCGTTCCCGGTGTCGGATAAAAATCCTGCACCTGCTCGGGTGAATACTCCCATTTTTTCAGATAGAGGGCAAGCTCCACCGCCTCACGGAGCGTAGAGCCCGGATGTGAGGACATCAGATACGGAACGAGATACTGCTCCTTCCCGCAGGCGTCGGACAGCTCGAAATACCGACGTCTGAAGCGCTCGAAAACCTCGATGTCCGGCTTCCCCATTTTGCGCAAAACGCCGGGTGCACAGTGCTCCGGGGCCACCTTGAGCTGTCCGGACACGTGGTCACGAACGAGCTTTTCAAAGAAGGCATCGCCTCCCTCTGCATCCGCAAGCAGATAGTCAAAGCGGATACCGGAACGGATAAACACGCGCTTGACGCCGGGAAGCGCCTCAATTTCCGACAGCAGCCGGATATATTCGCTGTGGTCGGTCCGCAGATTTGCACACGGAGTGGGCGCAAGGCACTTTCGGTTTGGACAAACGCCGTCCTTCAGCTGCTTTTCGCACGCCGGTGCGCGGAAATTGGCCGTGGGACCGCCGACGTCGTGGATATACCCCTTAAAGCCCGGCAGCGCCGTGATCTTTCTTGCCTCCGCCACCACGCCCTCAACGCTGCGGCTGCGCACCGTCCGTCCCTGATGGAACGCCAGCGCACAGAAATTACAGCCGCCGAAGCAGCCGCGGTTGTGCGTCAGCGAAAACTGCACCTCTGCAATCGCAGGAACGCCGCCCTCCGCCTCGTACGTCGGATGATAGGCTCTTGCATACGGCAAGGAATATACCCAATCCAGCATTTCACGCTCCAGCGGCGGCATCGGCGGGTTCTGCACAAGCATTTTCCCGTCGTAATACTCCACAATGGCGCGGCCGTTTACGGAATCCTGATTGCGGTACTGCACGGCAAACGCCTCTGCATAGAGCCGCTTGTCCGTTTTGAGGGCGTCATAATCCCACCCGCCGACGTGCGGATAATTGATTTTATCGTCACGCTCACACAGATAGACCGTACCGCGTACGTCGCGGATTTTTTTGATCGGAATCCCGCGGTCAAGCAGCTCGGCAAGACGAAGAATGATCGCCTCTCCCATACCGTACGTCAGAATATCTGCGCGGGAATCGACGAGGATCGAGCGGCGGACACGGTCATCCCAATAGTCGTAATGTGCAAATCGACGCAGAGAAGCCTCAAGCCCGCCTAGAATGATCGGCACGTCGCCAAACGCCTGTCGGATACGGTTGCAGTATACGATCACGGCACGGTCGGGACGACATCCCATTTTGCCGCCAGGCGAATAATAATCGGAGCTGCGGCGGCGCTTTGCCGCAGTATAGTGCGCAACCATCGAGTCGATGTTGCCGGCAGAGACAAGAAATCCGAGTCTGGGTCTGCCGAAACGCTTGAAATCGTCTGTCGTTTTATAATCCGGCTGACACAGCATGGCAACGCGGTAGCCTTTTGCTTCCAGTACACGGGAAATGATTGATGCGCCGAACGACGGATGGTCAACGTAAGCATCACCACAGACATAGACAAAATCGGGTTGATCCCAGCCGCGGGATTCCATATCCGCACGGGATACTGGAAGAAAAGAGGTTTCATCCATTCCGGACATTGACAAGGCTCCTTTCACCGAGAACGATATACGGTGTGTTTACCGTATAAACTTCGGGGACAGCATGTCCCGCTTCAAACGCAGTTTCAAGATAGACCGTACCGCGGTCTTCTTCACGGAACGGCTGAACGCGGAGAATGCCTTCCTGACATTTCATGCCGCGGACATCGATGACCCAGTCACCGCCGTACAGATAGT
>JAGBZV010000212.1 GCA_017628075.1 Clostridia bacterium | reverse complement strand
GCTTGGTGCGGGACGCAGAACAAAGGATGATGCAATCGATTTTTTGGCTGGTATCCGTCTGTTGAAGAAGGTTGGAGAGCCTGTGCGTGCAGGTGAGGCGCTTGCGGTGCTGTATACCTCAAGGGAGGCACTGCTGGATGCGGCAGAGGAGCGGTTCCTTGGTGCGATTACGGTGACAGAGCAAAAACCGGATGCGCGGCCGCACGTGTTTGACGTAATTGCGTAAGCCTTCACACCGAACGGTTGGTGTAACGATACACAAAGGATTTGGAGCTATGAATGTAACAACGATAAGAGATGCGATTCTGTCGGGGGATACCTGTCTTGGCATGGAATTCGGCTCGACACGGATCAAGGCGATTCTGATTGACGGGACGCACCGCGTAATCGCAAGCGGTGCCGTGCAATGGGAAAATCGCCTCGAGGACGGGATTTGGACGTACGATTTGTGCGATGCCGTATCCAAAATGCAGGCCTGCTACGGTGCGCTGAAGGCTGATGTTGAGGAAAAATACGGCGTTGCGCTTCGGCAGATCGGACAGATCTGTATTTCCGGTATGATGCACGGGCTTTTGGCGCTGGATGAGAACGGCGAGCCTGTGACGCGCTTCCGGACGTGGAGAAACACGATGACGGAAGAGGAATCGGAGATTTTATCCGAGCTGTTTGGGATGACGATCCCGCAAAGATGGTCTGCGGCGCATTTGTGTCAGCTGATGCGGACGGAGCCGCAAACGGCTGCGCGCATCCGTCGGATGACGACGCTTTCCGGATATATCCACTGGCTTCTGACGGGGGAATTTGTGCTCGGCTGCTGTGATGCGGGCGGGATGCTTCCCATTGACGTCTTTGCCGAGCCCCTGTGCTATTATCCGCATATGACGGAGCATCTCGACCGTCTTGCACGGGAGGCGGGGATGCCTTGGACGCTGCTGCAGATTTTCCCGCGCATTCTGCGTGCGGGGGATGCTGCAGGCGTTCTGACTGCCGACGGAGCGGCGCTTCTTGATCCGACGGGGGCGCTTTGCGCCGGAATCCCATTTTGTCCGCCCGAGGGTGACGGCGGCACCGGTATGGTGTGCACGGGCGGTCTTGCGCCCGGAAACGGCACGGTATCGGCGGGGACCTCGACCTTTGCGCTGTTTGTGCTTGACGCCCCGCTTATGAGTACGGACCGTCGGCTTGAGCCGGCAGTTACGCCGGGAGGAAGACCTGCCGTTCAGATACATGGAAGCAACGGAACCTCGGAAATAGACGGGTTCGTATCGATGTTTGCAGATGGGATGAAGCGGCTCGGTCTGCCTGTGGAGATGGAGGAGATCTATGCGATGCTGCTCGGATCTGCCGTTGAGGGCGGCGGGGATGCGGGTGAGATCCTTGCGTACAACTTTTTGTCCGGCGAGCATCTCGTTGGTCTGTCTGCCGGACGTCCGATGTACGTGCGGACACCGCAAAGCCATCTGACACTGAACGGCTTTATGCGTGCACAGCTGTTTGCGGTGTTTGCACCGCTGATGTACGGATTTTCGCTTCTGCATGACGAGGTGCGCGGTAAAATCCGGTCGGTACGTGCGCATGGAGGCTTATTCCGTACGCGCGGTACGGTGCAGCGTGTACTGGCTTCGGCGATGG
>JAGBZV010000211.1 GCA_017628075.1 Clostridia bacterium | reverse complement strand
GATGGTCATAGGGTTCTCCTTCTCTGCAAAAAATATCGGAAAATTCACGTAAGGTCTTGCATTTCTCCAAAAATTGTTATATAATATATATATTGTATCTCATAAAATCACTTTTTGCAATAGAAAAATCAACATTGGAGGAAAATTATTATGAAAATTCTCGTTGTAAACGCAGGCAGCTCCTCTTTGAAGTACCAGCTCTTTGATATGGAAACGGGAGATATCCTTGCAAAGGGTATCTGCGAGCGTATTGCTCTTGACGGCAAGATCACGCATAAGCTTCCCGACGGCAGAAAGATTGAGCTTGCAATGGACATGCCCAACCACGCCGTTGCTACCAAGATCCTCGTCGATACGCTGACCAATCCGGAGTACGGCTGCATCAAGGATATGAAGGAGATCGAGGCTGTCGGTCACCGCGTCGTCCACGGCGGTCCCTACTTCTTTGAGTCCTGCCTGGTCACCCCCGAGGTCATGGAAAAGCTTCGTATGTGCGTTGACTTTGCACCCCTGCATACCCCTGCACATCTGATGGGTATCGACGGCTGTACCGCCGTTATGCCGGAGGTTCCCCAGGTTCTCGTCTTCGATACTGCGTTCCATACCACCCAGCCCAAGAAGGCTTCTACTTACGCCATCAAATATGAGGATGCCGAGGAGTATCAGATCCGCCGCTACGGTGCGCACGGTACCTCTCACAGATTCGTTTCCGCTGAAATGGCGAAGCTTCTTGACAAGCCTGTGGAAGAAACCAAGATCATCACCTGCCATATCGGCAACGGCTCCTCGATCACTGCCGTTATGGGCGGCAAGTGCGTGGATACCTCTATGGGCTTCACGCCCCTCGACGGTGTCGAGATGGGTACCCGCTGCGGCTCGATCGACCCGGCAATCGTCCCCTATATCATGAAGAAAAAGAACTATACCCCCGATGAGGTCGCAAACTACATGAACAAGGAGTGCGGATTCTTAGGTGTTTCCGGTATCTCCTCTGACAGCCGCGATATCGAGGCTGCAATCCGTGATAACGACGGTATCCGTTCCGAGCGTGCAGCTCTTGCGGCAAACGTTCTTGCATATCAGATCCAGAAGTATATCGGCTCCTACACCGCTGCGATGAACGGTCTGGACGCGATCGTATTTACTGCAGGTATGGGTGAGAACAATCCTGAGCTGCGTGAGCGTGTCTGCACGAACATGGAATTCTTCGGCATCAAGATGGACTACGAGGTTAACGCACGTGCACATCACCAGAGCGACGTGCTCAAGCTGTCCGCAGACGATTCCCGCGTTGCTATCTATCTGATCCCCACCAACGAGGAGCTCATGATCGCACGCGATACCGAAGCAATCGTTGCATCTCTGTAACAAGCTGCTCTATGTGAAAAACGAGCCCTCCGTATGATGTATCATGCGGAGGGCTTTTTATGTGTTGCGTTTGCGTGTGTAACGATTAACAAATCGACAGCATCACAGCGCTGTCTGCAAGTGAGCGCTTGATTTCGCAGTCTGCGTCCGAAAGACGGATGCCGCCGCAGATCATACGATGCGAGCAGGTGATGCAGGCAGGGGCGCAGTGTGCATCTGTGCCGTGCTTGGCATTCATACCGTGTATGGAGAAGGGCAGGAAGTCTACCGGACGCCCCTCCTTCTTGCGCAGAAACAGCTCCTTCGCAGTGCGTTCAAGCTCTTTGATGAGTGCGGTCTGTTCGCCTGCGCGGCGCATATCCGGATTTTTGGGAAACGCATCCACGAGCGTGATACCACGGTCTGCAAGCGCGATCACGCGGGACAGGATAGCAGGTGCGGTGACGTCGTAGGAAAAGCGAACG
>JAGBZV010000210.1 GCA_017628075.1 Clostridia bacterium | reverse complement strand
TTCTTCTTACCCTTATTTGCTTTTGCAGACTTTCCACCACCGGGGCGCTCCACGCGCACGAAGACCGCGTCCCCGTTCATAGCTCCGCCCGTTTGCTCAGCAGGGACGAAAAGATCCTCCGGATACAAGGAGGAAAAGCGTGCGTCGGGTATCAAAAAGCCAAAGCCCTTCGCATTCGCACGGAAGGTTCCGTGCAGGTAACCAAGCTGTGCACCGGAAACGATGTTGCCGCGTCCGGAGCGGCCAAGCTCCTTATCGTTGCACATTTTCTCAAGCGTTGTGAAGAAAAGCTTCGAAAACGCTTCTTCATCATCGATCAATTCCTCCGGAACACACGCACGCACATACGCATACAGTTCATCCGGCAAGCACGCATTATAGCTCTTATCCGCAGTTACGTCTGTGATAAGCGTGCGTATCTCCTCGTTTGTCATCGACGGCTCCTCCCATTCAAGCATTGTTCTTCATACGGACAGTATGGCGCATTACAGCGGTATTTCATACGGTCTTTATATGAAAATGCCCCTCAAAAGAGGGGCAAATTATGCGTATAAGTCAAGGATAAGCCAAAAGTCAGCTCACCCATATCCAACGATTACTCAGCGTCAGCAGAAGAAGCGTCCGTTGACACCTCGGTGTTTGCCTCGGTATCGGCAGAGGTACCCGTGCCAGCCTCCGTGTCGGAAGCAGTACCTTCCTCATTCTTGGTACCCTCGTCCTTGGTACCCTCAGACTTGTCCACTGCAGACGTGGTCGTATCCTTTACAGGCGTATTAAGTGCATCCTCAAAATCCTTGAGATTTTCAAGAGCGGTATCCTGCATTGCATATACGACGATGACGATAACAACGAACACGACAGCAACGACACTCGTGACCTTGGAGAGCATCTTATCAATGGTAGAGCCCTTGGTCTTACCAAAGAAGGTTTCAGCTCCGCCGGCAATCGCACCGGAAATATTCTTCGCCTTACCATGCTGCATCAGAACAGATGCAATCAGGAAAAGAGAAAAGACAAGCAAAATAACACCTAAAGCAATTAACATGGTATTCCTCCAAAATATGTGATCATGTGATTATCTGTCAAGCAGCAGATCGACAACCGATTTTAGCTGATTGTTTCAAGCGATAAAACGCCCCATGACGTAAGTACATAATATTATATCATGTTTCATCAGAAAAAGCAATACAATTTTGAAAAAAAACTCAAAATTATTTCTTTATTTTTGCATAGTGCGTCACTTTTAACGATCATCCGTGCAATTCAGAGCACAAAGCAATGCGTACCGGAGCCGCATACCACCAATGTATCTCCTGTTGTGATTTCAGCGGTGACACCAAACGGAATAACAGCGCAAAGGTGGATCTGCCCGCCATCCCTTCTCCAGGAAACGGAGAGCTGTCCCTTGACCGTATCAACGGCACACTGTGCATACTGTACCCCCTCCGGGTAACACGGGCGAATGACGGTGCGCGTAAAGCCACTCTCGATCGGCGTAATTCCGCAGAGTCCGGCATAGAACCATGCCCCAAGCGCCCCGCCTTGATGACAGCCTTCGGACGCGAGATTCCAAACCGACTGGGCGTATCCGTTTTCAGTAAGGACAATTGGCAAAAGCTGTGCACAAAGACGCTGAGCACAGGAGCAATCTGGATTTCCGTGTAATGCGTGCTGAGTTTCCTCGTGCAGACGGGAGGCTGCCGCCGCGCGTCCGTCCTCCGGAAGAATTCCGCACCAAAGGGCCGCGGTCATCTCATGGACGGTGCCGCATCCGACACGCGTGGATTGCGCATCATACCATTTTTCAAGAAACGCACTGCGGATGCGCTCTGCATACCGTGCAAACTGCGCCTCATCCTCCGGTCGCGCAAGAATCCGCGCCATGCGCGCAAGCTGTGCACAGCGGAAATAGGAAAAGCACGCAAAAAGCGCTGCACTGCAGTCTGCCAAGTCTGTACCGCCTGCAAGTGCGTATTCGAACAAGCTGCGCTCCAGCGCGGCAAAGCCGTCAAAGGCCTGGGCAAGCAGTGTCGTGTTCCCTGTGTGCAGATAGGCAAGCCATCCTGCAATGAGGAATTCCGTGCTCAATACCGCAGCCGCGCTGCCAGATTCTGCGTGCGCAGAATGCAGATCGAGAAAATCACGGACAGATCTTGTGAAAAGCCGTCCTATACCGAAATGATACGGAAGCGCATAGAGATGCGATCCCATATCCGTCAACGCAGTATGCAGCATCGCCTTCTCTGCCATGACTGCCGCATCCTGCGCGGCGTTCGCCGCAGAATCACTGCAGTCGAAATACACTTCACTCTTGATGTCGTGATAGATCGCAGCTGCAAGTATATTGTGTCTGTCAAAAAGCGAAAGACCGCGAATCTCCACATAGCGAAAGGCATGACAGGTAAACTTGGTCTGCCATACAGTCAGATCACGGTCGTCACCGGATGCAACGTAGGTGTCATTTTGTACCGCACCTCCGTCAATCAGTCCGCCAAACGCATCGATTGCATCCGCATACCGTATGCTCACGACTTGACCGCGCTTCATACGCGCAGGAAGAAGGATGCGGACGGCGCCGCAGATCCTCTGCCCGAAATCCACGACAAACGTATTGCGTACCGGCTCCGTCATGGTCCTTGGAGCGTATGTTTCGCGCATACGGATCGGCTCCTGCGACATTGCACGGAGCGTACCGATCGGCACATCGGACAAAGCAACGTCATGGAGAAGCTCAGCCGCATACGCCTGTTCTCCCTCATCCAAGGGCTGATCCCAGAGCGGATCGGACGCATTTGCATCGTAGCATTCACCGGAATACAGGTGTGTTTCCGTTATACCGCCAAGCTTCCATTTCCACTTTTCATCGGTGCACATACATTGCTTCGTACCGTCGGAATAAAATAGATGAAGCTGTGCCAGAAGCTTGGGAGAGGTGTTCTCGCAGGTCATCTCCGAGGGGGCGACGATCACGCCGATGCAGTTTTCTCCTGCCTCAAGAAATTCTCCGACATTGGGAAGAACCGCATAATAGCAGGTCTTATCCGGGTTTGTGTTGACCGGATCAAGCATCGCATCGTCAACGTCCATACCGTTGACGGTCACACGGTGGTATCCGATGCCGCATACAAACAGACAGGCAGCCGCCAGCTCCTTTTCAATACGGAAATCACGGCGGAAGTACGCCGCGTGCGCACCAGTATTCTCATCGGGTGTGATCCACTTTCCCTTCCAGGCATCCTCCGTCAACGCGCCGCAAACAAACTGACCGCCAAACGTATCCGATTCCTCGCCGTGCGTATTGCGGACAGAAACCATGAAATCAAGATATCTGCCTGCAGGAAGCGCTTTTCCGGCATATACACAGGACTGCTCCGACGTTTCCACCCAGCCCGAATCCCACAGAAGCGTCTTTCCAAGAGCAGCCTGCGCGCGGTAGGCCGTCTGCTTGTCACCATCGGTATCTGATACGCAGGACCAGGAAAATACGGGTGTCTTGGTATCTGTAATGCAGAATCTGGCATCGGAAAACAATCTGCCGCCATCCAAATACAGTTCTCTTACTTCAATCATAATTCTTTTTCTTTCTCCTTGATAACGCAATCCCTCTGCCGGGCAGCGCCGTGCAGATCCATGCTACTATTATATCACATTCTGCGTGCAAAAACAAGACGTGCTGCGAATATTTTACATCATCAAAATCGTATTGACAAAGCCGCTGAATTGAGGTATAATATATCGGGATTTCGGGATGTCTGATCTATCAATAAAACAAACATCCGAGGGGAGCTGTCAGCCATGGTTAAGCTGCAAGATAAAAAAGCAATCAGAGCATTGATCTTTTTATGCGCCGCAACGTATTTTATTTCCTATTTTACACGCTTGAACTATGCTGCCGTTATGGCAGAATTCATAGCAGAAAGCGGCTATTCCAAAGCGATTGCCGTCCTTCCGCTTACCGCAACCTCAATTACGTACGGTGCCTTCCAATTGATCTCCGGATATCTCGGTGATCGCATTAAGCCGCGTCATATCATCACGGGCGGCTTGATGCTGACAACACTGATGAATCTGCTTATGCCCCTTGCCGCACCAAATATCACCGTGATGACCTTGATCTGGGCTGTCAACGGAATCGCACAGTCGATGATTTGGCCGCCCCTCGTCAAGATCCTGACCTGTGCGCTCGATAAGGAAACGTATAACCGCGCAACGGTTTTCGTTTCCTACGGTTCTCAATCCGGTACCATTGCCGTATACCTGATCGCCCCCACCTTCATCACGCTTTCAGCGGGATGGCGCGCAATTTTCTATTTTGCCGCCGTATGCTCACTTGTGACCATATTCGTATGGAACGTCTGCATGAACCGCTTTGAACGCCGCGGCATCCCTCAGCCGCAGCTAAGAAAAGCGCCTTCCAAAAATTCCGAACAGGCAAATACCACCGCAGGCATCGGTGCCGTCATCCGCGCGCTCGGCGCAGGTCTGCTCCTCATTATGACGGCCATTATCATCCAAGGCATGATCCGTGACGGCGTTACAAGCTGGATGCCAACGTTTATTGGAGAAACGTATCATCTCAACACCTCCATTTCCATTTTATCCGGTGTAATTCTTCCCATCTTTTCCATCATCGCCTTTGAGATCACGTCTGCAATTCACAAAAGATGGCTGCGCAACGAGCTGCTTTGTGCCGGCGTGCTTGCGCTCTTTGCCGCGCTGTGCTCCATGCTCCTCTCGTTTATGATGGACTACAGCGCCGTCATTGCGATCGTGTTTTCGGCCCTCATCGTTGCCGCTATGCACGGTGTCAATCTGATACTTATTATGATGCTTCCGGCATCGTTCAGCAGATTCGGCAACGTTTCCATGATCTCCGGCCTGCTTAACTTCTGTACGTATATCGGCTCCTCCATTTCCACGTACGGAATGGGCAGAATCTCCGACAGCCTTGGATGGAGCGCCGTGATTCAGGCGTGGGCCATCGTTTCTGCCATTGCGGCGATCTGCTGCTTCCTCTGCGTATCCCGTTGGAAGGCCTTCCAATCGGACGCACCGTAACTCCTCATATGTACAAAAAGGGGTTGTTGCAAGCCTTCAGCTTGCGACAACCCAGGGGCACGAAGTGACTCGAATTTCCCGGTTTTCAAGCGATGTTCGCATGAAAATGCACCTTCACTGAGGGGCAAGGGAAGCTTCTATGAGGTTTGGGCACGTAAGTGCAACAGCTCGTCAATTATTTCATAAAATCACTCTTTTTCAAGCGGCGGATGCCGCTGCTTCTTTTCTCGCGCAGCCGCTCAAAGAAGGATGTCATCAGCGCACCGCATTCCTCAGCTAAAACACCGCGGACAAGCTCAGGCTTATGATTGAGAGGATAGTCGTTCATCTGCATAACGGAGCCGAAGGCACCTGCCCGTGCATCGTCTGCACCCCATACCACGCGCGGGATGCGCGCATTGACGATAGCTCCCGCGCACATCGGACACGGCTCAAGCGTTACGTACAGCACCGCACGGTGCAGACGCCAGCCGCCAAGCACCCCGCACGCCTGGGCAATCGCGCTGCACTCCGCGTGACCGAGCGCGTTTTTTTCAAGCTCCCGCGTATTGTGCGCACGCGCAACGATCCTGCCGTCCCAGACCAGGACGGCGCCAATCGGGACCTCTCCCATCTCAAATGCGATCTGTGCCTCGGCAAGCGCCTCGCGCATAAACGCCTCGTCCATCATCGGAACGCTCATTTTTTCGTCCAAAGGGTTCCCTCCTCAATGGAAATCTATACCGGAAGCCGTACGCTTCCGATCAAGGTGTAATAAGCAGCACATATAAGATACGCTATCATGGGGAGCGTACAGGCATCACGCATTGCAATGGGAATCTCCAGCGTCGTACCGTATACAGAGCCGGATTCCAATACAGCGCCTCTGTTTGAACCGGAGGCATGGGCACACAGGACAAGTGCCCCAACGATGCCGCACAGAATCACGGCCGCATACGTAACTGCAGTGAAAATACCGTAGGCAGGCTCCGGAAGAAAGCAGGCTGCCATCTCTGAGAGAAACGAGATAAGATTATTCAGGGCATGAATGAAGATGCCAATCCAAAGAGATTCTCCGCGCACGACAAAGTACCCAATCAGAACACCAACTGCGGTCGCATACAGAATTTGCGGCAGATACAAATGTGACAGGCCGAAGAGGATCGCGCTGATCAGTATCGCCGCAGTCTTGCCAAACGGAAGCAGCAAATGCAGTATATAGCCGCGGAAGATCATCTCCTCAACGAATGCAGGAAGCAAAACGGTGGACACAAAATACAGGAGAATACGAACCGGCGTTTCCGGCGGTACAGAATCATAAAAGACAAGCTGCACGCCAAAGGTCTCAAGGACATTGAGCAGCACGTCGGTAAAGGATGCAAACAGCTGCAGAACCGCCAAAGAAAACGCGATGGCAGCAAACGGATGCTCCGGAATTTTCGGTGAAAACGGAACGTATGGACGAAACACACTGTCACGGAAGATCAGCAGAACGACGCCAAGCGGAAGCATAAAGCTGCAGGTATACTCAAAAAGCGCCCACACGTCCATAAGCGATGCAAGAAGCAACGCGTCGTTTCCGGTCAGAGCGGACACCGTCTGCGCGACGATCTGTCGGACGTGAACGGCACCTGCACAAAAAACGATCTGCAAAAATGATAGAAGCGCCGTTATATTGATCACGGTACGGTATTGCATTCTCAGCGTTCTTCCCGAATGAAAATCAAGCGACAGATCGTCCTTTTCCTGCTGCTCGTACATATACGCGCCCCCCCTTTTCATATAACTTGACAATATTATACCCTAAACCTCAGAAATATGCTTCTACTTTTATAGACAAATGAACATATTTATGCTATAATAATTGTAAGGTGACTTTGTTTGTGTTATAATGTATTCAATATCTCAAATAGAAAGATATCATATGAGGTGAATCACATGAAACGTAAGATCGCATTCCTGTTTGCATTGCTTCTCGTAAGCCAAGCCACCCTTTCCTGCGCTGACTCGACCACCACTAAGCCCCCCACCGGGTCTACGTCTACATCTACGTCTATCCCCACCACGGATACCGACGGCCCCACTGAGGAAACGCGCCTGTATCCTGACCTGCCCGAAATGGACTACGAAAAGGAAGAGATTCAAATCTACATTGCGTACAACACGGACGGCAGTAGCTTTCACGGCGTTCCGAAAAACGAATTTGCCGCTACGGAAGAAAATGCAGACCCCATCAACGATGCTCGCTACAGACGCACGCTTGCCGTTGAGGAAAAATTCAACGTAAAAATCTCAAACCTTGATTTCAACGAAAAATATAACACGAACTACGCTTCCGGAGCGGTACCAACAGTTATCAACAAGCTGGTATCCAGCGGAACCAACGAGTATGCGTTCATGCTGCTTCCCGGTTTGGCTACTGCCTCTCTCGCTACCAATCATGTGTTGCAGGATCTTTGGGAGATGGAATATCTCGGCTTGAATGAGCCGTGGTGGGATCAGCGTGCCAATGCGGAGCTGACCGTCATGGACCGCCTGTTCTTCACCGCCGGTGATATTCTGACCGCCGACAACGACGCTACCTGTGTCGTTCTCTTCAATAAGCTTCTTGCCAGTCAGTTCGACCTTCCGGACCTCTATCAAATGGTCGAGGATGGAACGTGGACCTTCGATGCCATGTATGCACTGTGCGATGAGATCGCAAACGACCTCAACGGCGATTTGGTCTATGATGAAAACGACCGCTACGGTGCACTCCTCTGGGATGATATCGCCGTAGGCGTAGTCAATGCGGTCGGTGAGCGCTGTGCAGTCGTTGACGACGATGGTTATCTCTCGCTTACCATTAACAACGAGCGCGTAATCGATGCTTTGACAAAATACGCCGAATTCGGCCGTGACAAGACCAAAAGCTTCCAGTACCAGCGCGTGTCACCCGGGGATGAGCTCGCGATCGATATGTTTGTAAACAACCAGTCACTTTTCCTGTTGCAGCTCATGCAGATCGTTCCCGGACTCCGCAATATGGAAACCGATTTCGGCATTCTTCCCATGCCCAAGCACGACGAAGCGCAGTCCTCTTATTATCATACGGTCGG
>JAGBZV010000209.1 GCA_017628075.1 Clostridia bacterium | reverse complement strand
GTCCGTAGGGGCGATTCATGAATCGCCCGTTTTTGTTTTGCATATTTTAGCGGGCGATTCGTGAATCGCCCCTACAAAATACAAACATCCTTATGAGAAGGAGTCTAAAGCAGAGGTTTTTCTTTTTTTATGCCTGGCGGTGCGCTTCGTTCGTTTCAAGGATCGCGCAAGCGCGCTCCAGTGCCCGCTCAATATTGGCGCAGATATTTTCATCTCCGAGCTCTTTATCAAAGCCGGCCTTTTTGACCGCAGCCATCGGCTGCTCCTGCAGGCGGGATAAGATCAGCGTCGTACCGGCTTCCTCACACCGTGCGCGGAGGACGCGCAGTGCTCGCATTGCAGTAATGTCCACCGTATGCACACCGTGCATACGAAGCACCAGAACGCGCACATCCTCCCCGGGTACAATGTCGCGGAACACGTCGGAGGAAGCAAAGAACATCGGTCCGTCCACCTCATATACGGCGCAGCCGACAGGCAGATGAAGCGCGTGTCTGCCGCCGTTTTCCTGCGCATAAACGTCAGGCGCACTCCATGCACGGACACGCACCGCATCTCCCATACGCGTCATAAACAGAATCACAGCCAGCAGCATACCGACCTCGATCGCAACGACAAGATCAAAGACCACCGTCAGCACAAAGGTCAGCACAAGCACAAGAACGTCCGCAGGCTGAGCCATTCTGCAGATCTGGACAAAGTGACGCCACTCACACATATTGTAGGCCACGACGAACAGGATCGCCGCAATGATCGGCATCGGAATCCATGCAGCATACGGCATCAGCACCAAAAGCACCAGAAGCAGAACCACAGCATGGACGATTCCCGCTACAGGCGTTCTGCCGCCGTTCTTGACGTTTGCAGCCGTACGAGCGATCGCTCCGGTCGCCGGAATTCCGCCAAAAAGCCCGGATGCGATGTTGCCAAGGCCCTGCGCAATCAGCTCGGTGTTGGAATTATGACGGTCCGAGATCATGCCGTCGGAAACCACACAGGAGAGCAGCGATTCAATGGCAGCCAAAACCGCGATCGTCACAGCCGACGGAATCAGCTCCCTGATGAGTCCCGCATCAAGCGCAGGAATGGAAGGGGTGGGAAGCGTACGTCCGATCTCATACAGATCTCCAATGGTATTGACGGGTATTCCGGTCAGCTTGACAAGTGCCGTTCCCGCAAGAACCGCGATCAGGGATGCAGGGATCCGTTTTCCAACGGCAGGCACGTACGGCCATGCAATCAGAATGGCAAGGCCGACCAAGCCCACAAGCAGCGCCCACGGATTAAAGGTTGCAAGAGAGGAAATGACCGCGTGCAGCTTCTCTGCGGTCTCTATCGCGTGTGTCCCCGGCGCAAAGGTCAGGCCGAGGAAATCCTTGATCTGCCCGATCACGATCGTCAGCGCGATACCGGAGGTGAATCCCGTAGTAATGGTATAGGGAATATACCGGATGAGTGCACCAATCCGGCAAAGGCCCATCACAATCAGAAGAAGCCCGGCCATCAGCGTGGCAATCACAAGTCCCTTTGTTCCAAACTGCGCCACAATACCGGCAACAATGGTTGCAAACGCCGCGGTCGGACCGGAGATATTCACACGGCTTCCGCCGAAAAAGGAAATGACAAAGCCGGCAACGATGGCAGTATAAATGCCCTGCTCCGGAGAAACACCGGAGGCGATCGCAAGCGCGATCGACAAAGGAAGCGCGATGATGGCGACGATGATGCCGGCGATCAGATCGCGCAGAAGCGACGAGGCATTGTAGCCTTTCATCACATCACGGGACAGAAGCTTTGGCTGAAACAGTTTCATATGTAAGTGACCTTTCTGAACATCCTTGCGGAAAATTATGAATGACCTTGATATTATACTACTTTTTTCCGCTGTACGCAAGGGGGTTGACAAAAAATATCATAAATAAATTCAATTTTCCTATTGACAAGTAAAAAAGAATATGGTATAATAAAGGGCGTCGCAGGGAGGATGAGTCTTCCGCATTCTGCAGCCTACAAATGCTGGTGTGGCTCAATGGCAGAGCAGCTGATTTGTAATCAGCAGGTTGATGGTTCGACTCCGTTCAC
Source organism: Clostridia bacterium (assembly GCA_017628075.1). Classification (GTDB taxonomy): domain Bacteria; phylum Bacillota; class Clostridia; order Oscillospirales; family CAG-272; genus RGIG3925. The sequence continues at coordinate 10,077 of JAGBZV010000209.1, read as the reverse complement.
CAGCTCCATATGGGGGATTTCCCGAGTGGCCAAAGGGGACAGACTGTAAATCTGCTGTCTATCGACTTCGGTGGTCCGAATCCACCATCCCCCACCAAATCCCGAATGCGAAAGCATTCGGGATTTTCTTTTACCCAAACGGATCCCCGCTTGCCGAAGGCAAGAATAAAATAAACCAAACAATCCATATCGATTGGAGGATGACTCATGCAGATCCATCGTTTTTCCATCAGCGTCAACTGCTATTTGCCCGATGATAACGCCTCAACGGACCAGCTTCAGGACTTTGTCGACAACTACGAGGACAGCGGCTTTCTGATCCTGCCGGATTCCTATACAGAGGACGGCGCACCCACGAGATTGGTCATCAACTGCCACGGCGCAGGCGGCACCGTTACGACAGACGACTCCCAGGTCGAGCACCAGATCATCACGCAGTATCTCGTTGCAAACGGATACGCAGTCATGGACGTCAACGGTCTTCCGACGAAATACGCAGAAAAGCACGACATCGACCTGCGCAACAACATCGGCTCTCCCATCGCTGTCCGCTGCTACGTCAAGGCGTATTTCTATTGCATGGAGCACTATAACCTCAAGCCTGAGGTATTCGTACACGGCGCCTCCATGGGCGGCATCAGCAGCACGAACCTCGTGCTCAGCGGATGCATTCCCGTGATCGCACACAGCGCATACTGCCCCGTGCTCGACACGTATAACGAGATCTACCTCAACCCTTGGAGCGAGGGACTTCCTCTGATCGCACTCGGCAAGATCTATCGCCTCGATCAGAATGAGAATGGTAGCTACGTCTACGACGAATCCAAGGTCGCAGGCTACAACCCCGCGCACAGCCAAAAGGCGGCGTATTATCCGGTACCCGTAAAGTTTTGGCACTGTGAGGACGATCCGACCGTGTCCTTCCCCATTGCCCGCGCATTTATTGACCGCATCCGCGAAAACGGCGGCGCAGCGTATATGCGCGCATTCCCCTACGGCGGTCACGAGCCGCAGCTCGTCGGACAGCCCATTGCCAACCCCACCGGGAACACCGAATTCAACGGCACAACGCTTGAGATCCTCCCCGCAGTGGAGGAAGTGTTCCTGTGGTATAACCGTTACAACTGAGCCGTCAGCGCACCCGCATAAGTATAATGAAAAGCACGTCACCAGCGCAGCCGCCCCCGGGCAGACTGTCTGTTCTCGTGCTTTTTTTGCATCTTGCCGCCCTTTTCTTTGCGAAAACACACATTCCCCCCATAAATTCTCGAAATAACCTTGACATCTCCCCCTGTTTTTTGATATAATATCAATTATAGGAACTCAATTTCACGGAGCAAACGCTCCGCTTTATCATGGAGGATTACCCATTATGAAATGGACAGGCTTAAACGAAATCCGCGAAAAATATCTTGCCTTCTTCGAAAGCAAGGATCACCTTCGCTTACCAAGCTTCTCGCTCGTCCCCAACAACGACAAGTCCCTTCTTCTCATCAACTCCGGCATGGCGCCGATGAAAAAGTTTTTCACAGGTGAGGTCACCCCGCCCAGAAACCGCGTCTGCACCTGCCAGAAGTGCATCAGAACACCCGACCTAGAGCGCGTCGGCCATACCGCACGCCACGGCACGTTCTTTGAAATGCTCGGCAACTTCTCCTTCGGTGATTACTTCAAGGAGCAGGCGATTCCGTGGGCATGGGAATTTCTGACCGAAACGATGGAGATTCCCGCAGAGCTCCTTTGGCCGTCCATCTACGAGGAGGACGACGAGGCGTTCTTCATCTGGCGCGATACGATCGGTGTTCCCGAGGAGCACATCGTTCGCCTCGGCAAGGCAGACAACTTCTGGGAGCACGGCACCGGCCCCTGCGGCCCCTGCTCGGAGATCTACTTCGACCGCGGCATCAAGTACGGCTGCGGCAAGCCCGACTGTAAGCCCGGCTGTGACTGCGACCGCTATATGGAGATCTGGAACAACGTCTTCTCCCAGTTCAATAATATGGGCGACGGCACCTACGAGGAGCTGACGCAGAAGAACATCGACACCGGTATGGGCCTTGAGCGTCTTGCGTGCGTCATGCAGGGCGTTGACAATATGTTTGAGGTCGATACCATCCGCCGCATCATCGACAAGGTCTGTGCCATCTCCCAAAAGACCTACGGCGCTGACAAAAACGACGATATCTCCATCCGCGTCATCACCGACCACACCCGCTCCGCAATGTTTATGATCGCAGACGGCGTGATTCCCTCCAACGAGGGCCGCGGCTACGTCCTGCGCCGTATCATCCGCCGTGCGTGCCGTCACGGTAAGCTGCTCGGCATCAACTGCGCATTCCTCGTCGATATGGTCACCGTTGCAATCGGTGAGTCCTGCGAGGCATACCCGGAGCTTTCCGCTCGTGCCGACTACATCAAGAAGGTCCTGTCCATGGAGGAGGAGCGCTTTGACGCAACCATCGACGCCGGCCTCTCCATTCTCTCCGATTTGATCCGCGGAGCCGTGGAAAAGAATGCCGACACCATCTCCGGCGAGGAGGTCTTCAAGCTCTACGATACCTTCGGCTTCCCCATCGACCTGACACGTGAGATCGCAGAGGAGGCAAGCCTGCGCATCGACGAGGAAACCTTCACCGCACTGATGAAGGATCAGAAGAAGCGCGCACGTGAGGCGCGTGCGAATATCAGCGGATGGTCCGAATCCTCCTCCTCTCTGCTCTCCGACCTCCCCGCAACCGAGTTCACAGGCTACACCGAATACAGAAGCCCCGCAAAGATCCTTGCCATCATCGCTGAGGATGCACTCGTCGAATCCGTTTCCGAGGGCGACTGCACCGTAATTCTTGACCGCACCTCCTTCTACGGCGAGGGCGGCGGCCAGATCGGTGATACCGGTACCATCTACGCAGACGGCAATCTGCTCAACGTATACGACACGAAGAAGAAGGACGGCGTTTATCTGCATCTGTGCACCGTCGTCAACGGCGAATTCCGCGTGGGTGACGCCGTTGTATCCGATATCGACGATATGCACCGCAAGGCCATTATGCGCAACCACTCTGCGTGCCATCTGCTGCAGGCAGCGCTGCGCACGGTCCTCGGTGACCACGTCGAGCAGGCCGGCTCCTTCGTTTCAAACGAGGTCTGCCGCTTCGACTTCACCCATTTCGCAGCACTGACCGCCCCCGAGCTCGCAAAAGTAGAGAGCCTTGTCAACCTGCACATCCTTGCCGCAAACGAGATCGTCACCCGCGAAACCGATATTGAAACGGCACGCGCAGAGGGCGCAATGGCACTGTTCGGAGAAAAGTACGGCTCCGTCGTCCGTATGGTCAAGATGGGCGACTTCTCCACCGAGCTTTGCGGCGGTACACACTGTGCATCCACCGGAAACATCGGTCTGTTCAAGATCGTCTCCGAATCCTCTGTCGCTGCAGGCATCCGCAGAATCGAAGCTGTCACCGGCACGGGCGTGCTCCGTCTTATCGAGGACAAGGACGCGCTGATCGCAGAAACCGCACGCGAGCTCAAGGCATCGAACGCAGCAGATCTTCCCAAGCGCGCAGCACAGCTTCAGAACGAGCTCCGCGCAGAGAAGCACGAGATCGACGCACTCAACGCAAAGCTCGCCTCCGCGCAGACCTCCGATATCATGGCAGGTGCGCAGGATATCGCAGGTATGTGCCTTGTCACACATAAAACCGAGGGCATGAGCATGGATGCCGTCCGCGCAATGGTGGACGATCTGCGCTCCGCACACGATACGCTCGTTGCCGTCATTTCCGTCAACGACAGCGGCAAGCTCAACTTCGTCGCAGCCTGCGGCAAGGCGGCAGTCGCACACGGCGCACACGCCGGCAATCTCGTCCGTGAGATCGCAAAGATCGCACAGGGCGGCGGCGGCGGACGTCCCGACTTTGCAACCGCAGGTGCCAAGAACGCTGACCGCATCGACGAGGCACTCGCAGCAGCACCCGCCCTCCTTGCCGGAATGGCAAAATAACACCACAGAAAACCCGATCCTGACTTTGGCGGGCTGTTGCACTTACGTGCCCCAGCCCCATAGAAGTGTCCCTTGTCCCTCGTCCGAGGTGCATTTTCATGCGATTTTCGCATGAAAACCGGGAAATTCGGGTCACTTCGTGACCCCGGGTTGTCGCAAGCTGAAGGCTTGCAACAACCCTATTTTTTACACGATAAGAGGAACTATGAAACAGAACACGCCTGCATTCAAGCCGACATCCCCGCCGGATCGCACCGCGATCAAGGCTGTCCCGTTCTGCCTGAAACAGAGAGTCCCCCTCTCCCGCGGTACATAACGATGAAGCGCCGCTTCATTGCCGCCGAGGAGCAAAGCGCTCCGGGCGCAGTACACGCACTCGGCACGGGACGGATCCTCGCCTACGGGCAGGGCCCGGAATTCATGCAGATCCTCGGCGCACCGTATTCCTGCCCCTCACTCTGCGAGATGCGCCTTTCGGCGGATGAGAGCCTCCGGGCAGACTGCCCCATCCCCTTTTCCGTCACGACACGGATCAGCGGAAGTGCATCCTATCGCCACACCCTCTCCGTCCGACACCGAAAGCACGCACCGCGTACGCTCGGCACCGTGACGGATACCGCGTGCAGACGCCATCATCTGATCCTCAGAACGTGGGAGCTTACCTCCCCCGTTTCCTTCCGCCTCACTCCGCACCCCGACGCCGCGATCCGCGAGATCACCCCGCTGATCCCAGGCCGGCCGTCGTGTGCGGCATATTCCGTAACCGTTTTGCAGAACGCATCTGTCGTCCGCGACCTCCCCGTGGGAGTCCCCGCCACGCTTGCGTTTGCCGTGCGGGGCGATTACAGCACCGAGCAAAGGGACGGCGCACTGATCCTGACGCTTTCCGGCACGGGTGAGCTGTACCTCGTCTGCGGCAATACGCTTCCGCAGGCGCACGCCTCCCTCTGCCTTGCGCTGCAGAATCAGGCAGAGACGCTCCGTGCCGACCAGCATAAGGCAGATGCGGCGTATCTCGCCGCCTGTCGGGAAAACCGCCCCCCCATCCCCGCCATTCCTCAGGCGGAGGCGATCGACGAGGCAATCGAGGATGCACTGCTCACAATCCGTGCGCAGCAAGCCGAATTCGGCGGTGTCCTCGCAGGCTATGCCTGCCACCTCGCCTCCGTGCGTGAGCAATACGGTATTCTGCGCGGCCAACTCGCCATGGGCGACGTCACCGGTGCACGCGCCGTGCTTGACCGGCTTCTTTCGACAGAGGAGCACGGCATGGGCGGAGGCGCACACGGTACGGGGATCTCACACGAGCCCGTCCTCCGACACGAAAACGACGACGCAACGGCACCGTCCTATCTGACGCTCTCCGCGCTTGCCTATTTTGAAAAGACGGGAGATCGCGCCTGTTTTCTGCGCTGCCTGCCCGTCTGCCGGGATGCCCTGCGGCGCGCGCTGACCTCCTACGCCGGCGGCATGATGCCGTTTTCCGGCAACGAGCCTCTTTTTTCAAGCGGCGCGCTCCCACGCGCCTCCATCGAGCACGGCTCTCTGGAAGCGACCGCCCTGCTCATCCGGGCACTTGAGGGGCTTCACTCCGCCTGCTCGCAGTGCGGCTGTGCAAAGGACGTACTTCCCGCACTCTTTTCCGAAGCACACAGCCACGCCGTACAATCGTTTGCAAAAAACTTCGCCCGTCGGGGTTCGTATACCGTAAACGCCCCCCACCGTACCGATATCCGCCCTGCACCGATGTACCGACCGGGCATCTGCTGCCTGTGCGGCGCGGACGGATGGCTGATGCACGCATACGGCGATATCTACGTTTGTGCCTGCTGTGCTGCGCACGTATCGCCCGAGGACGATCGCCCGGAGGATGCGTGCACCGCCCCCGAACATCGCCTGCCCTGTGCCGTTCTGCCCCTGCCGTTTTTCGATTCCGCATCCGTCGGCACGCATGATCTGGCAGCGTCCGTGCGGCGAATGCTGTCCGCATACCGGAAAACAGGACATCTTCCGTCCGCTGTCAACGGTGCCTGTGCCTCCGGCGCCGACTTCGGCCTGCTTCTTTTCGCAGCAGCCCTCACGGGGGAGGAAGCCGACGACCTGCTCTCGTCCGCCCTTGACGCGCGCGATGCCTGCGGAGCGTGGGCAGAATTCTACACGGGATGCGCGCCAAACCTCCGTAAGGCAGGCGCCGGATGCCGCCCCTACGAGGCGGCGGTCAATCTCTGCGGTATTTTAAGATACCTGTCCGAAAGACGATCTGAAAACAAATGACCGAGGTCACCGCAAGGTCATTTCAATATCATTTCACACAGAAAGGAACTCACCATGATCAACACAAAGCTCATCTCCTCCATGGAAAAATGCTTCCTCGACGAGGATCTCAGCACGAAATTCGCATTGGATCGTGACGCCATCCTCTCCGACGAACGCTACTCCTTCCAGCTCGGAATTTACGATGACGGCCCCGAATCCGGCACCAGTCTGACCGTGGAGATCGATTCTCCGCTTGCCGACTGCATCACGCTGTATAAGATCGAATCCGTCCCGGTCCGCTTCCCGATGTACCGCAAGCTGAACCCGGATTTCTACGATAACTTCTGCCGCCTCACCCCCGGCCTGTATCCGGATATCATGCGTCCCTATAAGGACTACGGCGTGTTCAAGATCCTCACCGAAGAGCTGAACTCCCTGTGGGTTGAGGTTGACCCGCGCGGCGCGTATCCGGCAGGAACCTATCCCATCACCATCCGTCTGCGCAATGTCGCAAACGGTACGCTGGAGGCTGAAAACACCTTTACGCTGGAAATCCTCGCAGCAAAGCTGCCTCCGCAGACGATGCTGTACACCGAGTGGTTCCATACCGACTGTCTTTCCGTATACTACGATGCGCCCGTATTCTCCGAGAAGTATTGGAAGATCGTGGAATCGTTCATGAAGAATGCCGTACGCAACGGCATCAACCTCATCCTGACACCGACCTTTACCCTTGCGCTGGATACCGACATCGGAGGAGAGCGTCCTACCGTACAGCTCGTTGACGTCACCGTTACGAACGGCGAATATGCCTTCAGCTTTGACCATCTGGAGCGCTGGATCAATCTGGCACACGCCTGCGGCATCGAAAACTTCGAGATCGCGCACTTCTTCACACAGTGGGGCGCCAAGCACGCACCGAAGGTCATGGCAACCGTTGACGGCGAATATAAGCGCATCTTCGGCTGGGATACCGATGCAACCGGCCCCGAGTACACGGCATTCCTGCGTCAGTTCGTTACGGAGCTGCTTCAGTTCCTGCGCGCACGCGGCATAGACAAGAACTGCTATTTCCATATCTCCGACGAGCCCGGCCGCGATTGTCTGCCCGAATACTCCGCAGCAAAGGACATCGTCCGCGATCTGCTTGCAGACTACGTCATCATGGACGCGTGCTCCTCCTACGAGCTCTACGAATCCGGCGCGCTGGAGTCGCCCATCCCCTGCGTGGATTCCGCCGCAAAATTCATCGCACACGACGTCCCGGATCTGCGGGTATATTACTGCTGCGTACAGTACGTCGGCGTTTCCAACCGCTTCATGGCAATGCCGCTTGACCGTACCCGTGCAATCGGCTATCAGTTCTACAAGTTCAATATCGCAGGATTTTTGCAGTGGGGCTACAACTTCTACTTCACCCGCGGCTCCTCCTACGCAGTCGATCCGTATCTGAATACCGACGGCGACCACATGGCTCCCGCAGGCGACTGCTTCTCGGTCTATCCGGGTCCGGACGGTCAGGCCATCGACTCCATCCGTGCAAGCGCATTCTTCGATGCACTCCAGGACTGCCGTGCTATGAAGCTGGCAGAATCCCTGGTTGGCCGCGAGGCTGTCATGAACGCCATCGAGGGCGATCTGTCCGAGGACGAGAAGATCACCTTCGTCCGCTATCCGCACGGTCCCGAATGGATGCACCGCACCCGCGCAAAGATCAACGCGCTCATCCGCGATAACATCTGACAGATTCATAACCGAAAGGAAACTGCTATGAACACCTCCCTGCTTCTCATTTCCCTCAAGGACGGCTCCTTTGACACCGCTCTGACTGCACTGTACGGTGCCGATATGCTCGAGCTGCAGCGCGCACGCTACGCACAGGCCGTCGAGTCCTTCATCGCCACCTACGGCGAGGCCGACGAGGTCAACGTCTTCACCGTTGCCGGCCGCTCTGAAATCTCCGGCAACCACACCGACCATAACCACGGCTGCGTCATTGCCGCATCCATCAACCTGGATATCATCGCGGTAGCCGCAAAAAACGGTGAGAATACCATTCGCATCAAGAGCGAGGGCTTCCCCGAGGACGTCGTGGACATCACCGATGACACAATCGACGAATCCCGCTTCTTCACCTCCGGTGCGATTATTTCCGGCGTCTGCCGCGGCTTTGCCGACAAGGGCTACGCCATCGGCGGCTACAACGCCTACACCACCTCCAACGTCCTCAAGGGCTCCGGACTTTCCTCCTCTGCCGCATTTGAGGATATGGTAGGCAATATCCTCAACTATTTCTTCAACGACGGTAAGATCGACAACGCAGAGATTGCAAAGATCTCCCAGTTTGCAGAAAACAAATACTTCGGCAAGCCCTGCGGCCTGATGGATCAGGTTGCGTGTGCGGTCGGCGGCTTCGTTGCCATCGACTTTGCAGATCCGACTGCGCCCGTCATCGAAAAGATGGATTTCGATCTGACGGCACACGGCTATAGCCTCTGCATCGTGTCCACCGGCGGAAATCACGCAGACCTCAACGAGGATTACGCCTCCGTCCCTGCCGAAATGAAGGCGGCGGCCTCCCACTTCGGCAAGCCCGTTCTCCGTGAAATCACGCTGGAGCAGCTCATTTCCGAGATCCCGACACTCCGTGAAAAGCACGGTGACCGCGCAATCCTCCGCGCCTTCCACTTCATCAATGAAAACGCGCGTGTCAAGGCGCAGACACAGGCACTCCGCGAGGGCGATCTGGAGGCATTCTTCGAGGGCGTTCTTGCCTCCGGCAATTCCTCGTTTGAATATCTGCAGAACGTCTACACCACCAAGAACGTTTCCGAGCAGGGCCTCTCGCTTGCGCTTGCCCTGGCGCAGTATTATCTGGCCTCCCGTGGCGGCGCATGGCGCGTCCACGGAGGAGGCTTTGCCGGCACGACGCAGGCATTCGTCAGAAACGAGGACGTTCCCGGCTACCGCGCGCTGATGGACGGCGCATTCGGTGAGGGCGCGTGCATCGTGCTTCGCGTCAGACCGATCGGTGCTGGTAAGGTCATCTAAGCAAAAGCAAATACTGCCGCAGGTCAAATGACCTGCGGCAGTTCGTTTTTTATTCAAGCGGTGCCCGACAAGGCCTCAGCTCCGCCGTCTTCGCTTTTCCTCTCTGACGATCCTAAATAGCTCCTCTGCGGCAAGGCGCGTTTTTGCAACGACGTCCCTGTCGGTTTTTGGGAAGCAGTAATACAGGACGTTTGTATCACCGATGCAGATCATATCTCCGATCTCATACCAATAGTAGTCCGAGTAAAGGCTGTACGAGGAAAGCGGCTTCTGCTCGTAATGCAGCTGATATTCCCCATCCTCGTCCCTGCAGCCGTCCAGCACAAAGCCGTTTCTGTCATGACGCAGTCTGCCCTCGCCCACCCGATAGATGGCTGAGGTGTCTGCCATCATCCGGATCTCTACAGGAACGTCCAGCGCATACGTCCCGGAAAGCAGCTCCTCTCTGACACACGCCCGCTCCCACGCATACCAATCCGGAATATGGCTAAATGCAGTGTCACCGTCAAGAGCTCTCATATATCCATATTCATCAAGCTCATATTCCTTTTTACAAGAGTGGCAAATAAGCTTTGTATCTTTCCCTTCCATATAGCCTTCGCTGTAACAGTGAGGGCACTTGTATAGCACACGGTTAAGCGAATCTGCTCTAAAAGGCTCTGATATCTTTATTTTATTCTCCTGTTGCCATCTGAATGCATCAAACGTAAAATGTTCGCGTATGATGGCGTTGATCTCGTCCGAGGTTTTTGAGGAAATTTCTTCCG
>JAGBZV010000208.1 GCA_017628075.1 Clostridia bacterium | reverse complement strand
TGGTCGAGCGCGCGCGACTGGAAATCGCGTAACTACCAAAAATAGTTCGAGAGTTCGAATCTCTCCTTCTCCGCCAAAAATCGACAAGCGTGTGCTTGTCGATTTTTTTATCCAAACCTTCTGGTTTGACCCAAAGGTTTGGCATCTCATCGCGCAGCGTATCTCATCACACAGTGCATATTTTTGCGGTTTGGATGAGATACAAGACTACGTCTTGATGATATACAATTCCTATGGAATTGATGATATGCAATGGCTTCGCCATTGATGAAAATAACAGGACAGGAGGAATCCCATCTTATGAAACTGATGAAATACTTTTTAACGGGTCTTCTCGGTGCATCGCTGCTGCTTTCGAGGGGGGCTTGCACGTCTGACGCCGGATCGGGTGCGGAATCTGCATCTGAATCCACGGCTCCCGTATCGACCGATGCTGTATCGGATGCGGTGAAGAAGCCTTATACCGCAGGGACGTTTCCCAAGGACGCGACCGAGGTGCGCTATTCCGATTTCGGTGCGGTCGGTGACGGCGTGACCGATGACCAGAAGGCAATCCGTCTTGCGCACAACATCGCCAATGCCAGAAATCTGCCCGTCAAAGCCGATGAGGGTAAGACGTATTACATCAATGCCGCAGAATCCACCAAAACGATTGAGATTGAAACAGATACCGACTGGACGGGCGCTTCATTCATCATTGACGATACAAACGTATTAGCCAAGGCTGCCCAGCGAGCGCACCACGTTTTCGAGGTAGCACCAAGCAAGGAAGCATACAATATTACGGATATAACTCAAGCCGTTAAGGGACAAACGGAATTTGACGTAGCTCCTGACGGCGATGCTATGCTGATATTTACTGATGAAACGAGCATACAATACATTCGTGAAGGTAACAACGCAAATTCCGGCAGCGCAAAATCGGATACCACTATCCTTCGAGCAGATAAAACAGTTCGTCCCGGAACAGAGCTTGTCTGGGATTTTCAGCATATCACATCGATACGAGCTATTCCCCTTGAAGAAGAAACGCTCATCATCCGCGGCGGAGTTTTCACCACCAAGGCTAAAAAACAGGACAGCACATCCTACTATAACAGAGGGATCCACGTTATCCGTTCAGGCGTTGTGCTGGACGGAATAACCCATTATGTAACGGGCGAAGGAAAAAACAGCGCGCCTTATTACGGATTTCTCAATATAACAGAATGCGCCGACATCACGGTAAAAAACTGCGTTTTCACCGCGCGCAAGCAGTATTCTCCCGGTACGTACGATATAAAAATGACAAGGGCGCTGAACGTTACATTTGAAAACTGCACCCAGTCCAATGATATTCTTGATACAGACTATTGGGGCATTATGATATGCCACCGCACCAAGCAGCTTACCGTTAAAAACTGCTCCTTCAACCGAGTAGATGCCCACAGCGGCTTCTTCAACGTCTCTATCATCGGCTCGGAGCTTGGACATCAGGGAATAAACGCCATCGGAGGCGGAACGCTTCTTATAGAGGATTCCACCGTGTACGGAAAGCATTTCATCAATCTCCGTTCGGATTACGGCGCTGTTTGGGACGGCGATCTGATCGTCCGAAACTCCACCTGGGTCCCAAATAAAGGCAAAGATCTTACCGGCGCGTACGCATTTATCGGCGGCAGCTACAGCGGCTTCCACAATTTCGGATATGCCTGCGGTATGCCGAGAAACATCACTTTGGAAAATCTCCACGTTGACGATTCTCGCGCAACAGATAAATACACCGGAATACGTCTGCTTGGTAATATCGTCGAGGATTGGACCAACGCTGAATATGAGAAAAAGGTAGGCGCAGAGGGCTATCCTTACAGTGTTCCCGAGACTGTAACGATTTCAGGGTTTTCCTCCGCATCCGGAAAAAATTGGACTCTGACCAAAAACACATATATGTACCGCACGGTAAAAGTAACTGATCTTGATAAATAATACCACAACGCATTAAAATTTCTATATAAGAAAGGACCAACGCTATGTCTATCAATTTTATAAAAGAAACGAACACCTTCTATCTTGACGGAAAGGGCGTCACTTACGCTTTTTTCGTAAACGATTTCGGATATCTGGAGCATCTGTACTTCGGTGATACTATCGGTCACGACGATCTTACATACCTTCGCGGACGCGGCTGCGGAAGCCGTGACGCTACAGT
>JAGBZV010000207.1 GCA_017628075.1 Clostridia bacterium | reverse complement strand
GTTTCCTTTTACATAATGAGGTCAGCAGAAACAGCAAAAACATTGAGTCCACTTACAGGCGCTATGAAAGAAGCGCGTTAAGATGGTACAATACCGTATTGGAATCGTTTGAAAACTACGGTTATACTAATTAATAGACGATATGGATATCGTCATGTATAAGATTGGGTCGCCCAGGGATTTACATTCCTTGGCGACCCTTTCTTATATCGGTTGTTAAATAATAAATTAACGGTAATTTATTGACAGAGGCACTAAAATATGTTACAATATATAATGATGGCGTCTGTCGTCGTACAGACGCGCACAGGTGCGGATGAACGGTACGTTTCTGATCTGCATAAACGCTTTATAAATCTGCTGAACGGTGATTGAAATGAACGGAGCTTCCAAATTTTATCGAATCCTGATGCTGTTTCAGGTCTATTCCGGTGCCGTTGCGTCCTTTCTGTTTCCCCCGTTGTTTTTTGCAGCAGGTGCAGGCTATCTGTGCAGCAGATTTTCATGGAATCGATTTTGGATTGCCGCAGCAGTTCTTTTGGGACTTTTTATTGGCGGCTATTCTGCAATCCATTTTTTGATGAAAACGGAGCATATTTCATCCTTCTCCTCCAAAAAGGAGAAGGATGGGCTGTATCGTTTGACGGATGATGAGAAACGGAAGGGGAGAGATAACGCACCGTGAAGCTTGGTGATATTAAGAATACAAGCATACGCGAGATCGCACGTGTTGCCGTTGGCGAGGCAGTTGTGCTTGTTTTGATGTTCATTGTTTTTGCCTTGTTCGATCGGTTTGATCATACGGTAATACTTGGCGGCTTGCTTGGTGCTGCTTGTAATCTGATCTATTTTCTTCTGCTTTGCATCGGCTTGAACGGTGCTCTTGCGCAGGCAGATCCGGAGAACAGAAAAAAGAGCATGACACTCTCATATTATCTGCGCTTGATAGCACTTGGAATCGGAATCGCAATTGGTTTAAAGCTTGATATTTTCAATAATATTGCCGTCGTCGTTCCTGTTCTTATGACGCGTCCAATCATTTCCGTTATGGAATATTTCAAGGTGGGAATAAATGAATCTGTTCCTTTGACCGCTGCGAAAACAGACGGCGTCGCGGATGATTCTTTGGACGAGGATGATACGGAGAATTGACACGCTACGGCGAGTTTGAAATTGGAAAGGAGTACACGGATAATACGTTATGAACGGTCCTAAGATACTGTGGACAATCCCTGTATTGGGAGGAATCAAGATCACGCAGACGACGCTGACCTCATGGATTGCGATGCTGCTGATCATGGGTGCGGCGTGGTTTCTGACGAGAAACCTGTCGGTTAAGACGCCCGGAAAACGGCAGATCGTGCTCGAAAAGCTCGTAGGAATGCTTTACGATCTGGTTGAGGGCACGATGGGGGCACACAATTTGCATTTTGCACCGTATATCGGTACGCTGTTTCTGTCCTCCATCGTCGGTACGCTGCTTGGAATGACGAATATTTTGCGTCCCGCAACCGCGGATCTCAATACAACGCTTGCGTGGGCGCTCGCTACGACGGCATTGACGTGGTACGGATCCATCAAAAACAGCGGTCTTCTTGCATGGCTTAAGGGCTTTGCAGAGCCCGTTGCCTTAATGACTCCGATGAACATCATTTCCGAGATCGCAAATCCGATCTCGATGTCCTTCCGTCACTTTGGTAATATTGCCGGCGGTCTTGTCATGACGACGCTTCTGTATTCTGCGCTGGCTGCTCTCTCTGCATTCGTGCTGCAGTGGATTCCGATCACCTTTATTAACACGATGCCGATTTTCCAGCTCGGTATCCCCGCATTTTTATCAATCTATTTTGACCTGTTTTCAGGGTTCGTCCAGGCGCTGGTCATCAGTATGCTGACCATGGTCTATGTCGGCGGCGCAAATCCGCCCAAGGACATACCTGATGAAAATATGTAATTCATTAACCAAAAATTTTATATCTTGGAGGTATTTCAAATGGAAATGACAGATGCAATTGTAAAGGCAGCTTGTGCGCTTGGTGCAGGACTTGCAATGGGACTTGGTGCAATCGGCCCCGGTATCGGTGAGGGTACTGTCGTCGGTAAGGCACTTGAGGGTATGGCTCGTCAGCCTGAAATGGCAGGCACACTGCGTTCCACGATGATCCTTGGCGTTGCAATGTGTGAATCTACCGGTATTTACTCACTGGTTATCTCGCTGCTGCTTCTGTTCGTGTTCTGATTGCTCGCAAAGCATTCCGAAAACCATATAAGAACGGAGAAATATTATGCCGGAATATCAACCTTTTGTAACAATCGATGTATGGACAATGATTTTCACATGGGGAAACCTGATTATTCTTTTTCTCTTTTTGAAGAAAATTCTGTTCGTCCCGCTGAAAAATATCATCGATGAAAGACAAAAGCAGATCAAGGATATGTATGACGCCGCACAGACCGATATGGAAAGCGCGTCTGCCATGCGTGTCGAATATGAAGAAAAATTAGACGCAGCATCTGCACAGGGTGAGGAGATCATCCGCGATGCACTTGCGCGTGCGCGTAAGCAGGAGGAGGAGATCGTCCGTGAGGCCAATGAAACGGCCGCAAAGACGCTCCGCCGCGCTGATGAGCAGATTGAGATGGAACGGAAAAAGGCGCTGAACCAGCTCAAGGATGAGGTTTCCGGAATGGCGGTAGATATCGCATCCGCGCTCATCGAAAAGAATCTTACTGAGGCGGATGACCGAGAGATCGTTGACCGCTTCATTGAAGGCCTTGGTGAATAAGAAATGATTGCACCCGAAGAATACGGCGCTGCGCTGTATACGCTTGCAAAGTCTGAGGGTGAGAACGGACCTGTCAATTATCTGCAGACGCTGCGTGCCATTGACAGCCTGTTCCGCGAACAGCCCGAATATGGAAAGCTGCTGGACAGTCCCGCGATTATGACGGAGAAACGCCTCTGTTTGATTGACGATGCCTTTGGGATGTGTGAGCAGAATATTCTCAATTTTATCAAGATCCTCTGCGAAAAACACGCGCTGTATCAGCTCCATGCGTGCGTTACAGCGTTTGTGAAGCGATATAACGAGGAGCATTCCGTGACAGAGGCAACGTGTGTGACTGCGCGTGAAATGACGCAGGCGCAGCATGAGGCCTTGTACCGTCGCCTTTGTGATATTACGGGCGGAGAGGTACAACTGACGGTCAAGGTGGATCCTGCCTTGATCGGAGGAATCGTTCTGCTTGTCAACGGGCGTCAGCTTGACGGATCTGTCAAGACTCGTCTGGATACGTTCCGAAGCCGGCTTGCAGAAACGATCGTTTGAAAGGAGTGTATGCACATTTATGCAGTTGAAAGTAGATGAAATCAGCAAGATCATTGCCGATCAGATCAAAAATTATTCCGCAGTAACCTGTGAGGATGAGATCGGCTATGTCATTTCTATCGGTGACGGTATCGCTAAGGTGCACGGCATCGAAAAATGCAAGTCCAACGAGCTGCTCAAATTTGAAAATGGCTCTATGGGTATGGCGCTGAATTTGGAGGAATCCTTTGTCAGCGTGGTTATGCTCGGTACAGACGTTGGTATCAACGAGGGAAGCGTTGTGACGCGAACCGGTCAGGTCGTTTCCGTCCCCGTTGGTGATGCGATGATCGGACGTGTTGTCAACGCACTCGGACAGCCGATTGACGGCAAGGGACCGATCGTTGCAGCGGAGATCCGACCGATCGAGAAGAAGGCCCCTGGTATTATCGAAAGAAAATCCGTATCCGAGCCCCTACAGACAGGTATCAAGGCAATCGATGCCATGATTCCGATCGGGCGCGGTCAGCGAGAGCTGATCATCGGTGACAGACAGACGGGCAAGACGGTTATTGCTACCGATACGATTATCAATCAGCGCGGCAAGGATGTTATCTGTATTTACGTTGCCATCGGTCAAAAGAACTCTACCGTTGCGCAGCTTGTCGAAACGCTTTCTGAAAACGGTGCGATGGATTATACCATCATTGTATCTGCAACCGCCTCTGAGATGGCACCGATTCAGTATATTGCACCGTATTCCGGTGTTACAATGGCGGAATATTTTATGGATCAGGGAAAGGACGTACTCATTGTGTATGACGACCTTTCCAAGCACGCAGTTGCCTACCGTGCGCTGTCGCTGCTGATCCGCCGTCCTCCGGGCCGAGAAGCGTATCCGGGCGACGTCTTCTATCTGCACTCAAGATTGCTTGAGCGCGCAGCAAAGATGTCTGATGAATACGGCGGCGGCTCCATTACCGCACTTCCGATCATTGAAACCCAGGCAGGCGACGTTTCTGCGTATATTCCCACCAACGTCATCTCTATTACGGACGGTCAGATCTTCCTTGAAACAGAGTTGTTCCATTCCGGTGTCAGACCTGCAGTAAACCCCGGTATTTCGGTATCCAGAGTAGGCGGCTCTGCTCAGATCAAGGCGATGAAGAAGGTTTCCGGTTCACTGAAGCTTTTGTACTCACAGTACCGTGAGCTGCAGTCTTTTGCACAGTTTGGTTCTGATTTGGATGCAGATACCAAGACCAGACTTGAGCAGGGTGCGCGTATCGTTGAGGTTCTTAAGCAGGACCGCAATGCACCGCTTCCCGTTGAGCTGCAGATCATCATTATTTATGCGGTTACCAACAATCTGCTTGCGCAAATTCCCGTTGATCAGATCCGCCGCTTTGAGCGTGAGCTGTTCAG
>JAGBZV010000206.1 GCA_017628075.1 Clostridia bacterium | reverse complement strand
TACCGGGCAAGACATATGCGCGGAGTTGGGGTGTCCGTATCCGTCAAGTTCCTCAATCAAGGACGATGCTGCCACATAGTAATCTGTAGTGGTATACCCGGGAGTAAGACCGGGAGTATCATTTAAAATTTCCTGACCGGAAATCCACACAACAGAATAGCACGCGTACCGTGCTACAACGTAACGCGCCAAGCGTAAAAAGTCTTCCAACTCATACTGAGTCGGATCGAAAATATTGCATCCAATTCCGAGCGCCACTGTCATGCCACGCTCGTGCAGGTATGCTATCATCTCGTCGGCCTTGTCATTGAATACCGCAAGATTGGGCTGCTCGTGTTCAGCATCAAGCCCCATCTCCGGTTCTCCATTTCCGCCATGTGATGAACCCACAAAATAGGTTTGGTAAATATTGAAGCCCTTTTCCACACGGTCGTCAACTATGTGCTTGAACTGGCTTCCGCAGTCACAGCCGGGATAGTTGCAGAGTGTGGTAGATTCATTGGAGAACGCCTGCCAATGCGTATCACCAAGCCAGAAGAACGGCGTACCGTCTGCGTATTCATAATAACGCTGGCCCTGCTCTACCATAACGAAGCCGTGCTTGGCGAGTTCCGTGTCTGCCGTTGCCGCATCCGCCAAGATAACACCCTCGCCAAAGAGACCGGTATTGGCTTCATCCTTACAGGTAACCTTATAGGACCACTCGCCCTCCTTTGTGGGAGAGAAGCGGACAGCCCAGATTTCCCCTTCCTTCCAGAAACCGGGGAGCGTGATCGCCGTTCCGTCGGCATGCGTAAATACCGCGTCAATTTCCGTAGCAACATACGGATTTTCATATGCCACCGTACTCTGAAGGTTGATCTCAATCGGCGACCAGACCTCCGTACGCTTGATGGGATCCTCATCCTCGGGAGGAGGTACCGTGGTTTCCTCTGTTTTACTGTCCGTTTCCTTCGTATCCGGAACGTCCTGCGCGCAAGACACCAGCATACCGAAAACAGCTACGAGCAGCAAGGCACACAAGATGAACTTTTTGAATATACGCTTCATAAATTTTCTTTTCCTTTCCATCATCACTTGCAACACGTTACCACTTTACCGTAACGCATCTCTGCTAATATTTTAGCATAAATATTGAAAAAGCGCAACCCTCCCTCTGATCGTTCATGAATTATTTACATTTTAAGACGTTTTAAGTTGTGCCTCAAAAAAAGAGTCGTTCACGCTTCACACGTGACCGACTCGTTCTTTTATTATTTCTTCTTGATTCTCTTGTCCAGACGGACCGCCAAAAACGTACCCGCAGACTGAAAGATCTGCACGATCACGATCAGCAGAATCACTGCGATCAGCATGACCAGGTACCGATACCGGTAATAGCCGTAGTTGATGGCAATCTGTCCAAGACCGCCGCCGCCCACAATACCGGACATTGCCGAATAGCCAAGCACGGTCGTAATGGCAATGGTCGCATTGGAGATCAGCGACGGCACGCTTTCCGGAAGCATGACGCGGCAGATGATCTGCATCGGCGATGCGCCCATACTCTGCGCAGCCTCAATGATATTGGGATTGATCTCGCGCAGGCTGGACTCCACAAGACGTGCAACGAACGGAAATGCGGCAATGACCAGCGGTACGATAGACGCCACGGTGCCGACGGAGGTGCCGACGATCAACCGTGTCAGCGGGATCAAAAGGATCATCAGGATCAAAAACGGCACGGAGCGCAGAAGATTGATTACGACGTTGAGCACGCTCATGATCGGCTTTGGCAGCGGCAGCACGCCGTTTTTCTCGCCTGCAACCAACAGCACGCCCAACGGAAGGCCGAGCACAATGGCAAACAGCGTTGCAAGCACCGTCACGTAGACCGTTTCCCAGATCGCCATGGGAAACTCATTTCTGAGAATCCAAAGCGCCTGCTCCACCGCCTCCGCGGAAAACATACGGTCAAGCACGGTCATCCACCTCCCCAATCTCCTCTATGATGATGTCCCCATCCTTCGCAAAATAGGAGCGGACTGTGTCAAGGGCCTGCGGGGTATCGGGAATACCGAGCAGCATATCACCGAACACGCACTCTCCCAGGCACCGCGTTGACGCATACAGAATGTTTGCAGCAATGCCCGTATCAATGGCCATCTGCGTAATAAACGGCTTATCCGTGGTATGCGAGCCGTTGAACACGACGCGCAGAACGCGCTCTCCTGCGCGTGCGGCGGCAGCAATTCCTGCCGAACGCTCGTTTTCGCCGCTGCCGCTGCCGTTGGCATCGGGATACACAAGCCGTCTTGCGGCATCCGACTGCGGATTGGAAAACACGCTGGAAACCTCTCCCATCTCCACGACCTGACCGGCATCCAGAATCGCAACGTGGGAGCAGACCTCCTCAACGACCGACATCTGATGCGTAATAATAATCACCGTGATGCCAAGCTCCCGGTTGATCTTACGGATCAGCTCAAGAATTGCGTGCGTCGTATTGGGATCGAGAGCACTCGTTGCCTCGTCACACAATAAGACCTTGGGATTGGTCGCAAGCGCGCGCGCAATGGCAACGCGCTGCTGCTGACCGCCGGATAATTGCGCCGGATAAGACTTTGCCTTATCCGGAAGCCCGACGATTTCCAAAAGCTCACGCGCCTTTTTGCGTGCTTCAGAGCGCTTCATGCCGGACAGCTCCAACGGAAACGTGACGTTTGCAAGGCAGGTTCTCTGCATCAGCAGATTGAAGCCCTGAAAGATCATCGTAATCTCGCGGCGGACCGCGCGAAGACGGGCGGGCGTCAGCGTACCGATATCCACACCGTCAATGAGGACCTGTCCCTCCGTCGGCCGCTCCAGCATATTGATACAGCGCACAAGCGTGGATTTTCCGGCGCCGGACATACCGATAATACCGAAAATATCGCCGTCACCGACGGTCAGCGACACGTTTTTGAGCGCATCAAAGGACGCAGGTGCGCCATCCTCCGCACTTATAGAAAACGTTTTAGTTAAATTGCGAATTTCAATCATATTCAGAATTCAAAAACGTCTTATTTGAGTGCGTCAAGGCTGGACTGCTTGCCGCCGTACAGGCCCATGGGCTCAACGTGAATGGCACCGGCGGAAACGATATGCGTGCCCTGATTTGCGTTAAAGTCGTCCAGATACGGAACGTGCTGGAAGTAGTTTGCATCAACCTCGCCGCTTTCCACGACGTTGTTGGGCTGCACGTAATCGGTAAACTCCATAATCTGGAGGGTAATATTCTTTTCGGCAAGGATCTGCTTTGCAACGGCGAGGATCTCCGCGTGAGGTGCGGGAGAAGCCGCAACCGTAATGGTCTGTCCTGCGAGTGCAGTATAGTCAACGGAAGCATCGAAGCCGTCCGTCGGCGCATCAACCGTCGAAACGACGGCGCCGGCATAGGTGTCCTTGATGTAGTCTGCCACGCGCTGCGAGGAAAGTGCCGCAACAAGCGCCTTGATCTTATCGGTGTTCTCGTTGCCCTGCTTCACCGCAACGATATTTGCGTATGCAGAGTAGGAGCCCTCGATTGCAAGCGCCTGCTTCATGGGATCAAGTCCTGCCTCGATTGCGTAGTTGGAATTGATAACGGCATAGTCCACGTCGCGCAGAACGTTGGGGATCTGTGCAGCCTCAACCTCACGGAACGTAATGTTCTTGGGGTTTTCGACGATATCCATAATGGTAGCAGTAATACCTGCACCCTCTCTGAGCTTGATAATGCCGTTTGCCTCCAGAAGAAGCAGCGCACGGGCCTCGTTTGTGGTATCGTTCGGAACTGCGATCTGCAGTCCGCCGGAGGAGCACGCGGTGAAGGACAGCGCCAGAAGCGCACAAAGGATCAATGCGAGAAGCTTTTTCATTGTTGTATTCTCCTTTATAATAATAATTGCGTTTGCTCACGCTCGATACAGGCGAAAAAACAGCAGGGCGCCTCGGCAGCTCACCCGGACGCCCCTTGTCATCTGGTTCGGTCAGACCGTACAGACGATACGTGGGATTCTGTACGTGAGCGCCGGTCATGAAGTCCCCAACAGCGCAGACACGCAAGGCGTACGGTATGTCACGTTCTTCTCCGTACGACACCCCTCACGCACACCGCCCACTCTGCTGTCGGATCCACCTTGTACGATTGATTTGATTATAACATTATTCGGCCGATTTGTCAAGGGCTATCGGGAAAATCACCGTGCATCCGGGCCTCCCACGCCCAGCCGCGCGCGGATATGCGCGTTGAGGATACCCGCCATGGTCTGAATCGCCGCACCGCCCCAGTGAAAGTCGTCCGTACGGTACTGCTGCATCTGCTCCTCCATCATCGGCGTGTACAGATCCACCACCGCAAGTCCGTATTTTCCGGCGACATCAAGCGTCATCTGATTGATGACGGGAACAGCGTCCTTGCGGGGCGCCGTGATCGGTGTCGAAAGCACGATACTGACCGGCACGCCGGGCAGTCTGTCAAGCAGATAGCGCACGACGCCGTCATACGCCTTTTTCCAGGCGTCGGTCGGAGCGCTGAGGCTGTGCAGACCGTTGTTGAAGCAGACCATGTCGTACCGTCCCTCGTCAAGCACGAGTGAAAGCTCCGCCAGATACGTCGGATGCAAAACGCATTTTGCAGACGACCAATACGTTACGGTCACGTCCGGAT
This sequence comes from Clostridia bacterium, assembly GCA_017628075.1. Classification (GTDB taxonomy): domain Bacteria; phylum Bacillota; class Clostridia; order Oscillospirales; family CAG-272; genus RGIG3925. The sequence goes on along the minus strand of JAGBZV010000206.1, from coordinate 5,295 downwards.
ACAAAAGCTCCATAACCGTGCTGCGGTTCTGATAGCAAATGGAATCTCCGATCAGAAGCACTCTCGGATGCTCGTGATCTTCGGTATTGAACGCCTCGCGGAACACCCAATCAATCGATTCCACACGAAATCCTTCATATCTGTACTGATACTCGCGCCAATCCACCATCATATACCTCCCATTATTCACATACGTCGGTTTTTTTCATAACGACCGTTCCGTTGACGGGAACGCCTCCGATCACGCCGGGCACACACGCAGACACCGAAACGGAGCCCTCCCCGCACATCTCGCCCATGCAGTCGTATACCGTATACTGATAGGACACCCGCTCCGCGCACTCCACGTAGATCACACAGTCAAGCGAGGCGTTGACCAGCACCACCTCGGAGGTGGGAGCCTCAAGCGCCGCAATGCGGCCGGCATACACGGCACCGACCTGCACGTCATCGAGCCGCGCGGACACATACGGGAAGTTGTTTGCATATCCGCGGCACGTAAGCGTGCCGTTCATCAGAACGTCGCGGTATTTGAGCCAAAGCGCACAGAACGCGGAAACCATCTTTCTCTGTCCCTCGGACATCAGGCTCCACTTCACGGAGATCTGCGGCACGCAGAACAGTACGTTTGTGAGCTGGAACGCCGCCTGCTCAGGCGTTTCATCGTAATTCCACATGACCATATCGGAATGTACCGCCGTATTGCCGGACGTCATGCGCAGGGACAGCGCACCCATGCGGTTGGTGTAGCTGTCACAGGGGCAGTCCACCACGCGGATGAGATTTCCGAAGGTCCGCATCAGCGGTCCCATATAGGACTGACGGAATTCGATGAGAATATCGGGCTTGATCGCGCGAAGCTCTGCCATAACGCCCTTGAGCAGCCGATCCACGCCGTCGTATACGGAAACGCAGTCCATACCCTCGCGCACCGCATCGGCCTGACGGAAGGCATCGACGAAATCCAGCTTAAAGCCGTCCAGATCCCACGCAAGCACCGCGTTTTTGTACAGATCGATGAGATGTCTGCGCACCTCGGGGAAGCGCGGGTCAAGCGCGTGGAAGCCGTCGCCCATCGGACACAGAAGCTTGTCGCGGAAGCGTGCGTACGCCTCGGAGTTCTCACCGACGAACGGCACGGAATACCAAAGCATAAACTTCATACCCGTATCGTGCACGGCACGGACGAATTCACGCATATCGGGAATCTTCTTGTGCGACGGCTGCCAATCGCCGCAGAACGCATAACCGCGGTTGTTATCGTCTGTCTGCCATCCTTCGTCCACGATCAGAACACGGCAGCCGATCTCAGAAAACCGACGGCACTCCTCAACAATGGCATCCACGTCGATCATCTGATGGTAGGAATACCACGCAGAATACAGCGGCATCTTCGCGTCAAGCGGAACGGGTGCGGGAGCAAGCCCCTCGTAGGTTTCCCACCACGCGGCGACGTCCTGCACCGCCCGGTAAAACGGAATATCTCCGCGCGTATCAATGCGGATGTCCGCCTCATAGTGCGCAACGGGATAATCCACGTCGATCTTCACAACCGTATCAAGGCAGCCCGTTTCCTCGACGAGTCCTGTGTGCATCCAAACTCCGTTCTTTACGTCAGAGCAGGCAAGCGTAATGCGGTTGCGGTCCTGATAATCCAGGGCCGCCATCACGGGTGCGCCTGACATCGCGCAGGATCCAAAAAACGGTCCCCAGTTCGGCATAACGGTCTTGCAATGATAACCGGTGGGCGACCACAGCGCATGAACTCCGATGTCCGGAATCATACGGGAAACGGACACAGTCAGCTTTTGGGGATCCTCTACTGCATCCGCCGTCAAATGAACGATCTCAATCCCCGGCGCAATCTCTTTCTCTGTAACGGAAACGCGAAACGCATCTCCGTGTTTCAAAGCATAACGCTCCATATCCAATCTCCTGTTCTGTCATATATAGATTTCCGAACCACATCCGGAACGTCCTACGTACATTATAGCACATCCCCGCGCTCAAATCAATACCTATCGAAAAAACAAAAAACGAAATTGTCAAACACCCTCTTGCTTTTTCTCCAGAAACATGATATAATCGAAGTAAAGCAGCACGATACACATCATACTACACGCAAGAAAGGAAATTGACTCATGACCGAATCCGAACGCCTTGCCAATCTGTGCGTCCCCCGGGGCCCCGTGGACTGTGTCCTCGATACTGACACCTACAACGAAATCGATGACCAGTACGCACTGTCCTTCATGATGAAGCACGAAAAGCTCAACGTACGCGCGCTGTACGCCGCACCGTTCTTCAACGAGCACTCGACGTCACCTGAGGACGGTATGGAAAAAAGCTACGACGAGATCCTCAATCTTCTGTCCTTGATGGGAATGTCGGAGAAAAAGGAGATCGTGCACCGCGGAAGCCGTACGTATCTGCCCGACGAAAAAACGCCCGTCCCATCCCCTGCAGCAGACCATCTTTGCGACCTTGCCATGCAGTATTCCACAGAAAATCCTCTGTACGTCATTGCCATCGGCGCCATCACAAACGTCGCATCCGCGCTGCTCTATAAGCCGGAGATTGCAGAGCGCATCGTCATTGTCTGGTTGGGCGGCCACAATTACGATTGGCCGGACACAAAGGAATTCAACCTCTGGCAGGACGTTGCCGCCGCACGGATCGTATTCGGCTGCAAAGCCCCCCTCGTCCTCCTCCCGTGCATGGGTGTCGTTTCCGCATTTTATACGACGAAGCCGGAGCTGGAATATTGGCTTCGCGGCAAAAACGCACTGTGCGACTACCTGTGCGACCACACCATTGCAGAGGCAGAGTCTTACGCCGCAGGCCGCGTCTGGAGCCGCGTCATCTGGGACGTCACCGCTGCCGCATGGCTCGTCAACGACGGCGGCCGCTTCATGAGCTCCGTAATTGAGCCCGCTCCCATCCCCGAGTACGACGGCTATTACGCGCACAGCACCGCAAGGCATTCCATCCGCCGCGTCACCTACATCAACCGCGATGCGCTCTTTTCAGAGCTGTTCCGCGTGCTTACCAAGTAAAATACGACAAAATCCAAGAGGAGGTGCCGCAAGCTGCAGCACCTCCCTGTTTTATTCACGACCGTCCGATTACAGCGCCGTCGTCCGTCCGATATCCCCCTCTCACACTCCTGTTTTGTCAGGTAGTTTTTGGAAAAGGCGAAAAAAATAAATCCAAAATCTCTTGCATTGTACGGCAAGCTATGGTATAATATTGTGTAGGCAAATCAAACAAAGGGCCCTTGTGGCCCCATCACATATAATAAGGAGAATCGTATTATGGCAGTACTGATTACGGGCGGCGCCGGCTTCATTGGATCGCATACCTGCGTTGAGCTCTTGAATGCGGGCGAGGAGATCGTCGTCTTTGACAATTTCGCAAATTCCAAAATGTCCGCAGTAGAAAACGTCAAAAAGATCACCGGCAAGGATTTCCCGTTCTACGAGGCGGATATGCTCGACCGCGACGCAATGGAAAAGATCTTTTCCGAGAATAAGATCGATGAGGTCATTCACTTCGCAGGCCTGAAGGCCGTTGGCGAAAGCGTGGAGAAGCCGATGGAGTATTATCACAACAACATCACCGGCACGCTGATCCTGACCGAAACGATGCGCAAATACGGCTGCAAGAAGATCGTATTTTCTTCCTCCGCAACCGTCTACGGTTCCCCGAAGTCGCTCCCGATCGTAGAGGATTTCCCGCTGTCCACCACCAATCCCTACGGCTCCACAAAGCTGATGATCGAGCAGATCCTGCGTGATATCTACGTTTCCGACAAGGAATGGTCCATTGCGCTGCTCCGTTACTTCAACCCGACCGGCGCACACGAAAGCGGACTCATCGGTGAGGATCCCAACGGTATCCCCAACAACCTCATGCCCCGACTCATCAAGGTCGCAACGGGCAAGATGGAAGCCATGACCGTATACGGCAACGACTATCCGACAAAGGACGGCACCGGTGTCCGCGACTATATCCACGTTGTTGACTTGTCCCTTGGCCACCTTGCGGCAATCAATTGGGTAAGACAGCACAACGAATGTGACGCCTTCAATCTCGGTACCGGAACGGGATATTCCGTTCTCGAGCTGATCCGCTCCCTGGAGGAGGTTTCCGGCAAAAAGATGGCAATTACCTACACGCCCAGACGCCCCGGCGATATCGCGGCGTGCTACGCAGATCCCACCAAGGCAAAAACCGTCCTCGGCTGGGAAGCAAAGCTCGGCGTGGAAAAGATGTGCCGTGACGCCTGGAACTACGCCGTCAAGCATCTGTAATTCTGTACTAAAAAACCTCTGCAAATGGGTGGTTCTCATAAGGAAGTTTGATCTCTCTTTGTAGGGACCGGCGTCCTCGACTGTCCGTTAGAGAAAAAATTGATACGCAAAAAGCAAATAATAATCCCCGGCAGATTTTCGCAAAAAGTCTGTCGGGGTTGTTTTATTCAGTTCGAAAAATTGGAATTTAACCGCCGTTCAAGTTGTTCTTGAACATACTCATTTCTTCATTCGATAACAATACTGTTCCCACTATGGTATTGTTTTTAAAAATCGTGATGGCATTGCTTGTAGATGTCCACTTAAATTCGTAAATGACAGTAATTTCGCTATATCCGTCATCAGAAGTATATGAGAAGGTCATAGAGATTGAGTGTGTAAACGCATTGGTTTCTTCGTCAGAAATAGTACTTTTTCCGTGCAATAAATCGAACAGTAAACTGTTGATTTCTCCATTTTCGTTATTTAACGCTATTCCAACATATTCTTCGGCATCCGCATCCTTGTATGTGTACTTTGCTTGCGGTAATCCTGCGATAACACTAAATACAATTACGCCGTTATCATTTTTCAATACTTGAAAATACTCTTTGGGAGAAGCATCTTGTAAACCATCGTGAATATCAGACTTAGTATCATCAGTTACCTGAGATTGATTGCAGGCAAATAAATTTAATACACACACCACAACAAAAACTAATATTATTAATTTTTTCATAAAATATCCTCCTCGCCAAATTCTTATTTATCGTTCTGTTTTATCGCCAGTTTCGCCTTTGTATTACAAACGCATCGGGCAAAGCCCATCCCCCTGAAGTAGAGCGCGTCTTGAGGCTCCCTCCGGGAGGGAGCTGTCAGCGAAGCTGACTGAGGGAGAGTGCGTTACAATGAAGCAAATCTAACCTTCAAGTCACGCAGGCTCCTTCCACCGCTAACGCGGTCCCCCTCCCGTAACGTTTTGCGAAGCATAATGTGCGGAGGG
>JAGBZV010000205.1 GCA_017628075.1 Clostridia bacterium | reverse complement strand
CCGTCGCGCAGCTTCTTGACACGCCGGAGCACGCATCCGCCCCTGCCCCCGACGGCATCGACGACGTCCCCGACGCGCTGTACGACGATGCCCCGTCCGACGAGGCCGCCAATGCAGACGAGGATCCCGAGGACGAAAATCAGCCGACGGAGCCCGCGCCCGACGAGGAGATCCCCGCGCACACAGCGGAGGCTCCCGCCGCATTACAGGATACCGGTGCCGAATACAAGCGGCTTGGTCTGTATCTGCACGTTCCGTTCTGCAAGAGCAAGTGCGCCTACTGTGATTTTTATTCCACGGACAAGATCGGATGCGTGGGACGGCGGACACCGGAGGAAATGAAGCTTTACTGCCGGGCGCTGCACAACAATAGGCGTCTGCTCTCCGAGCGCACGACGCAGTACGACGTCGACACGGTATTCATTGGCGGCGGTACGCCCACAGCACTCCCGCCGAAGCTGCTTCTCGACATCGTCCGCGCCGTTGAGGAATGCTTCTATCTCGAGGACGGATACGAATTCACCGTGGAAATGAACCCCGCCACCGCCAACGCACGTCTTCTGAAGAAGCTGCGCCGCGCCGGCGTCAACCGTCTTTCCATCGGTCTGCAATCCGCACACGACCACGAGCTCGCCGCGCTCTCGCGCGTGCATACGGCAGGCGAATTCGCAGAATGCTTCCAGATGGCACGCGAGGCCGGCTTTGACAACATCAATGTAGACGTCATGTACGGTATTCCCGAGCAGACGCACGCATCGTTCATGGAAACGCTCGCCTTTGTCGCCGCAATGAAGCCGGAGCATCTTTCGATGTACAATCTGCGCATCGAGGAGGGCACGCCCTTCGGTGATCGAAAGCATCTGCTCCCCCTGCCCGATGAGGATGCCGAGGTCGCAATGTACTACGACGGCATCGCCTATCTGGAATCCGTCGGACTGAAGCAGTACGAAATCTCCAATTTCGCCCGTCCCGGCCGCGAATGCCGCCACAATCTCAAATATTGGCGCGGCGAGGAATACATCGGATGCGGACCTGCCGCACACAGTTATTTCGGCGGCAGACGCTTCTCACTCAAGCGCGCGCTCGCGCCCTATTGCCGCGCCTTTACGGAGCAGGTGCACTCCATTCCCTCCGCGCTGCTGGACGAATCGTATCTGGTCGATCGCCGGGAGGAGGTCGCGGAATATCTCATGCTTCGCCTGCGCCTGTGCGAGGGCATCGATCCGGAGGATTTTTTTGCACGCTTCGGCGGCGATTTCAACGCGGTCTTCGGACCGAAGCTCCAATGCTACGTCGATCAGGGGCTGATGACGCGCCGCGACGGACACTGGGCCTTCACCCCGCAGGGTATGATGGTTTCCAACACCATTCTCGCCCGCATCATTCCCTTTGAAACGAAATACGGCCGGAGCAAGCTCTGACCGCAACCAATACGAAAAATAAGAAAGAGCGCTGATCGTATGGCAAAGAACAAACGAAAGAAAAAACGATACACGGCAACCCCCGAGGAATACGCGGGAGCCAAGGCCTCCCTGCAGAACAGTCTGCGCACGTTCAACTGGAGGCTCGCACTCCTCATGCTCGCAATCTTCGCTCTGCTGGCAGCAATCTACTACATTCTTCTCGCGCTGCACGTGTTTTGGGCAACGCCCGCCCTGTACACGCTTGCCGCGGCGCTGTTCATGGTTTTCTTCTTCGTCAACCGCGGCTTTTCAAGGAATCCCGTATCCGAGGAGGTTCTCCCGGAGGAATGGTCCCCACAGCAGCGACGGGACTTCGTTTCGGACGACGTACGCCGCAAGGCGCTTGGCAGAAGGATCATGGTTATCCTGACGCCGGTGCTGCTGCTCGTGATGGCGGATATGCTCATCCTGTTCGTCCTCCCCTTATTCCGCGCCTGAATTGCCGACCGTTTCACATGAAATCTGTTATTTTGAGGAAAGCAAGACCATGAATCTGACAAAATCCGAATTCTGCGCGATGCTCTGCCGCGCCATTGAGGCAAACGATCCCGACGGAACGCTTCTGCCGTATCTCACCGATGCGCGTGCAGATGCCTTTTACGCGCTGACCGAGCAGATGCTCTCCGTCAACGCGCAGATGAATCTGACGGCGATCACAGAGCCCTCCGATATTCTCGTCAAGCACTACGCCGACTGTGCGCGCATCGTCCCGCACATCCCGCAAAACGCGCGGCTTTGCGACGTAGGCACGGGCGGCGGCTTTCCCTCCCTCCCCGTTGCCATTCTGCGGCCGGACGTCAGCATCACCGCCGTTGATTCCACGCAGAAAAAGCTCGCGTACGTCGCCGCGACCGCATCCAGACTCGGTCTGACCAACCTGCGCACGCTGGCATCCCGCGCGGAGGTGCTCGGGACGGATCCCACCTTCAGAGAATCCTTTGACTGCGTAACGGCCCGTGCCGTGGCGCGCATGAACGTCTTGTGCGAATGGTGTCTTCCGCTTCTTGGACAGGACGGCCTCTTTCTTGCCATGAAGGGGAGAGGGGGCATGGAGGAGCACGCAGAGGCAGCCTCTGCCATCCGGATTCTCGGCGGAGAAACGGTATCCGCCTCACCCTACGCCCTGCTCGATCCGTTTTCCGAGGCAGAGGAGAGCGATATGGCGCGCGTTCTGATTACGGTCAGAAAGACGCGCAGAACGCCGGACAAATATCCGCGCCAAAACGCGCAGATCGCAAAAAAGCCATTGTAAGAAAAAATCTCCCAAGCAAAAAACGAATACGACGCTTCAACGAGGCCATCGCACCAAAGCCGTGCGGTGCCCTCGTTTTTTCTCTGCTTTTGAGGGATGGGGGCGGCGGATGCCGAGAAAAAGGAAATGGGATATTTGCACCTGTGCCGTCGTTTCCGCGCGGGTAGACTGTGGGAAATAGCGAAACGGACGAATCGCGCTTTGAAATGAGGGAATGCAGGCGGATTATGGCCTGCGCTTCTTATTTTTCGATGACGGAATCTGCCATGCTTCTCGCCCCCGCCGTGGTATGATATTTTACACACCCCAAAGGGGAAAAACGGAAGCAGAAAGGACGACACCACGGTGTGTCGAACGTGTTTAACATGGAACAGACGGACAGGATCACGGAGGCTGCGGCAATCCGCGGCGCGCATATCGGAGCGCAGGATACGGACGGGGCTGCTCCCGCGCGCGGGCGCTGCGGAAGATTTTTTGCAGGGATACCGTCCCGGGCACGGCAGCGCGAGGAGAATGAGAAGCGGCGGAGCGCGCTTGCGCGAGCGGAGCGCGAGGCCTGCCGTCTTGCAGAGCAAAGCGACTCCGGACGTATTCTTCTTTTGGACGTATCGTGCATCTCCCCCGGACAGCATCAGCCGCGCCGCGTGTTCGACGACGATGCACTGCTGTCGCTTGCGGAAAGCATCCGTACGCACGGAATCCTGCAGCCGCTGACGGTTCGCAGAGCCGACAAGGGCTACGAGCTGATCGCGGGAGAACGCCGTCTGCGCGCCGCGGCGGCGGTCGGAATGGCCGCCGTGCCGTGTATCGTGCTGGATGCAGACGGCCGCCGTGCCGCCGAGCTTGCGCTGATTGAGAATCTGCAGAGAGAAAATCTGAATCTGTTTGAGCAGGCGGGTGCCATCGCCGCGCTCATCGACCTTCACGCCATGACGCAGGAGCAGATTGCAAGGAGTCTTTCCGTTTCGCAGTCGTGCGTTGCAAACAAGCTCCGGCTCCTGCGGCTGACGGAGGCCGAGCGCCAGCTCATTCTTACGCACCGACTGACGGAGCGGCACGCGCGTGCCTTTCTCCGGATCCGTGCGCTCGATGCGCGGATGGATGCCGTGGAGCACGTTTGCAGACAGCAGCTCAACGTCGCCGCGACGGAGGCGTACGTGGATGCGATCGTATCGGGGACAACGGTATGTGCGCACAACAGGGATGCCGGATGCGCACCGGACGAAAACGCAGGTGCGGTGCCCGTCCGCACGGAGGTAGTCCATGCCGGAACGAAAAAGCTCGTGCTGCACGATCTAAGGCTCTTTTTCAACACGTGTGACACCGCCGTGCGCGCTCTGCGCGAGGCCGGAATCGACGCAGAATACACACGGGAGGAGCGCGGAGAAGAAATTTTGTGTACGACGAGGATCCGTATGTGCGGCAAGTCGCCCGTATAGGTACTCACCACCACCCTCCCCTGTCGGATCGGCGCAAAAAATGTTTCATGTGAAACATTTTTCCTCACGATATAATAACAATCGGTAAATTTTTCTTCTTTTGCTTTGTAATCCGAAAATTCTTCTTGACAGCAACGCGCGAAAGTGTTACAATATTATATATCCATCTCCGTTTTTTGATTTCCATCCGACGGAGCTGTGGATACCGAACATTTGTTCTTTTATGTGAGCCGCACACGGCAGCAAGGGCGGTCAACCGCCGGAAAGGAGCCCTATGTCACGCGCTAAAATCATCGCCTTCGCAAACCAGAAGGGCGGCGTCGGAAAATCCACGTCGGTCGTCAACATCGCAGCGTCGCTTGGCGTGCTGGGAAAGCGCGTTCTCGTCGTGGACGTCGACCCCCAGGGCAATACGACCTCGGGCTTCGGCATCAGCAAGAAAACGCAGACGAGCACCGTCTACGACGTGCTCATCGGCCGCACGAGCGCCCGCGACACCACGCAGTCAACCCCCTTTGAAAATCTTTCCGTGCTTCCCGCAAACATCTCCCTGGCGGGCGCGGAATTTGAGCTGGTCATGGCAGACAACCGCGAGTCGCGCCTGCGCGATGCGCTGTCCCCGCTTGCCGAGGAATACGATTACATTCTCATCGACTGCCCGCCATCGCTGGGTATTCTGACCATCAACGCGCTCGTCGCGGCGGACGGTCTGATCATCCCCATGCAGTGCGAATACTATTCGCTTGAGGGCCTTTCGCAGCTCATGATGAGCGTAAAGCAGATCAAGCGGCGCTACAACCCCGCCCTCACCCTGACGGGAATTCTCATTACCATGTATAACGGCCGCCTGAACCTGTCCGCACAGGTCATGGACGAGCTGAAAAAATACTACGCGGGCAAGATCTTTTCCACAGCCATCACGCGCAACGTGAAGCTGTCCGAGGCGCCCAGCTTCGGCCAGCCCGTCTGGTATTACGACAAATATTCACGCGGTGCCGCTCTGTATCACGACGTAGCAAAGGAGCTGCTTCAGAGGATCTGAGCGTGCCCGACAAAGAAAGGATCACATCCAAAATGGCAAAGAAAAATTCTCTGGGACGCGGTCTTGACGCCGTTTTCCTGGAAAACGACCAGCCGGATACCGGCTCCGTGTCCATACTCAGAGTTTCCGATATTGAGCCAAACCCACTTCAGCCCAGAAAGCATTTTGACAACGAAGCACTGGCGCAGCTCGCGGATTCCATTGCAAGGCACGGCCTGCTGCAGCCCATCGCCGTACGCAGCAACGAATGCGGCTTCTATCGCATCATCGCAGGCGAGCGCCGCTGGCGCGCCGCAAGGATGGCAGGACTGATCGAAATTCCCGCGATCGTCTACGACATGGACGACAAAAAGGCGGCAGAGCTTGCGCTGATCGAGAATCTTCAGCGTGAGGATCTCAACCCCATCGAGGAGGCACTTGCCTTCCGCGCGCTCATCGACGATTACGGCATGACGCAGGAGGAATGCTCCGCCCAGATCGGCAAGAGCCGCTCCGCCGTTGCAAACGCGCTCCGTCTGCTGGACCTCCCCCCCTCCGTGCTGACAATGGTTGCAGAGGGACAGATCTCCGCAGGACACGCGCGTGCCATCCTTTCCTGCACCCGTGAGGAGGACCGATGTGCACTTGCCGCGCGCATCGTGGAGCGCGGTCTTTCCGTCCGCGAGGCAGAGAGTGCGGCAAAGCTGTTCAACGAGGCGGCAAACGCACAGCCGGCGCCGCAGCCGACAAGCAGCGGAAACGAAATGGCCGAGGCCTATCTGCGTGCGCTGGAGCGCCGCGTTTCCGAGTCCATTGGCCGCCGCTTCCGTATTTTTGACACCGCCGCAGACGGCACGCAGAAAATTGAGATCGTCTGCGCCGACAACGAGGATCTGGAAAACCTGCTCCGTACGCTGTGCGGCGAGGATTTCTTTGGCACCGTCTGAGACACCGCCGCATACCGCGTCTTTTACCTACATATACCAAGAAAGGGATTTTATACACCATGATCGATATTCGCTTTTTAAGAGAAAACCCTGAGATCGTCAAGCAGAACATCCGCAACAAGTTCCAGGACCACAAGCTTCCCCTCGTTGACGAGGTGATCGCGCTGGACGAGGAGCATCGCGCCTCCGTCACCGAAGCAAACGAGCTTCGCGCATCCCGCAACGCACTGTCCAAGCAGATCGGTATGCTGATGGGACAGGCAAAGAAGGACCCCTCCAAGCTTGAGGAGGCAGAGGCTGTCAAGGCACAGGTCAAGGCAAACGCCGACCGCCTTGCAGAGCTTGAGATAAAAGAAGCTGCGCTTTCCGAGAAGATCCGCTCCATCATGATGGTCATTCCCAACATCATCGACCCCAGCGTTCCGATCGGTCCCGACGACAGCGCAAACGTCGAGCTGGAGCGCTTTGGTGAGCCCTCCGTCCCGGATTTCGACATTCCCTATCACACCGAGATCATGGAACGCTTCAACGGCATCGACATGGATTCCGCCGGACGCGTTGCCGGAAACGGCTTCTATTACCTGATGGGCGACATCGCGCGTCTGCACGAGGCTGTGCTGGCGTATGCGCGTGACTTTATGATCGAGCGCGGCTTCATCTTCTGCATCCCCCCCTTCATGATCCACGGAAACGTCGTCGAGGGCGTTATGAGCCAGACCGACATGGACGCTATGATGTATAAGATCGAGGGGGAGGATCTGTATCTCATCGGTACCTCCGAGCACTCCATGATCGGAAAATACATCGATCAGATCATTGCAGAGGACAGCCTGCCGCACACGCTGACCTCCTACTCTCCGTGCTTCCGCAAGGAGAAGGGTGCACACGGCATCGAGGAGCGCGGCGTTTACCGTATCCATCAGTTCGAAAAGCAGGAGATGATCGTCATCTGCCGTCCCGAGGACTCCATGGATTGGTATGAGAGAATGTGGCGGTATTCCGTGGAGCTGTTCTGCTCCCTGGATATTCCCGTACGTCAGCTCGAATGCTGCTCCGGTGACTTGGCCGATCTGAAGGTGAAATCCTGCGATATCGAGGCGTGGAGCCCCAGACAGAAGAAGTATTTTGAGGTCTGCTCCTGCACCAACATGGGAGATGCGCAGGCGCGCCGTCTGAAGATGCGTGTCAAGGGCGCGGACGGCAAGATGTATCTGCCGCACACCCTCAACAATACCGTCGTAGCACCGCCCCGTATGCTCATCGCATTCCTTGAAAACAATCTGCAGGCAGACGGCACGGTAAAGATCCCCGAGGCACTCCGTCCATATATGGGCGGCAAGGCGCTTCTGAAGTAATCACCGCCTCCACCCCCAAGAAAAGGAGCGCTCGCAAAAGCGACCGCAAAGGTACCCTCTATGCTGGAAATGATCACGGATATGTTTACCGATTCAAAAATCGGTTCTCTTGACACCTTTATCTTCGCACTGTTTATCGGTGCCTGTCTTGCCGGCTTTGCGACGGTCTATCACCGGCGCACCATCGGCTCCCTCGTCCACTTTCTTCTGGACAACGAGGCCTTTTCACCGGAAACGGCCAAAACCCTGCGCGAGGCAGAGCAGGATCTCAACATCTTCGTCCGCATGAGCCTCAAGCGAAACGTCGCGTTCCGGCGCATCGTGAGCATGGTGGACGTCCCCGAAAAGGACGAGAAAGGCCGGAAGATCAGCCTCTCCGACATCCCTCTGTATATCAGGGAAAGCGAGCGGCGGCGCGCTGAGGAAATGTACTCCAAGCGCACCTCGGAGGACGCCAATATGTGGATGGTACTTCTTTCCATCGCCGTTTTTGCCGTCGTCGCGTATATTTCCCTGTTCGTCGTACCAAAGCTGGTCACCTTCGCATCGGGCGCCTTTTCTATCTTTAGGTAATCAGCGATACTTGATTCATTTAAGAAAGGAATAAGCCAATGGGAGCATCTTACGAAATGGAGCTTTCCGAAAACGGTATGCCGACCGCACCGCGCCGGAAGCGTCCCAAAAAGCATTTTAGCACCGCACAGATCCTGATGTATACGTTTATCGCCGCCGCGATCTGCGTGCTCCTCGTCTTCGTCGCATTCTACGCCGCAGGCCTGCGCTATATCAAGCTCAACACCGAGGTTGGCGGCTACGTCAAATTCTTCGGCACGGTTGATGACAACGGCAATCCCTACAAGGGGGATCTCTACTATTCCGACGGCACGACCGCAAAGGTCGATATGCTCAACAACAAGGTCACCTTCTCCAACGGTGACGTCTACGAGGGCGCACTGAGCACCTCCCTGCGCATGGAGGGCAACGGTACCCTCAAGTACAGCACAGGGGACGTCTACGAGGGCACCTTCGCCGCCGGCGTGATCTCCGGTGAGGGTGTATTCAAATACGCCAACGGTGACGTTTACCGCGGCTCCTTCGCCAACGGAAAAAAGAACGGGAAGGGCGTTTATACCTGGTTTGACGGAAGCAGCTACTCCGGCGATTTCGTCGAGGACAAAAAGGACGGCTGGGGCGTTTATACCTGGAGCGATGGCTCCTCCTATACGGGAGAGTATCAGAACGAGCTCAAGCACGGCACAGGCACCTACCGCTTCGCAAACGGCGATATCTACTCCGGATCCTTCGTTGAGGACGCACGGACCGGACAGGGCACCTACACGTGGGCAAACGGCGATGAATACATCGGCTCGTTTGAACACAATGAGATGAACGGCATGGGCACGTACCGCTTTGCATCCGGCAGAACCTTTGAGGGACGCTTTGAAAAGGGCGTTCTCGTCAGAGATACCACAACGGAAGATTCCACAACGGAATAAAACGGACAGAATTCAAGCAAGGATCCGATCGGGAGCACCCCGTCGCATCCTCATTTTTCTGCTGTGCGGCGGCAGCAAAATAAGAACAAAAGATCGGTTTACCTAGCATGGGATTTTATAAAAATTGGGCTT